>CADCQC010000242.1 GCA_902803455.1 uncultured Prevotellaceae bacterium | reverse complement strand
GTCGCACCGACCTGCATGGTGGAAGCATGATGCAAATCATACAAAGTCTGCGCCAGTTAGCACAACTACCAGACGATACGACCATCTTGCCCGGGCATGGGCCACAAACCACGATGGGAGATGAATTGAGAACCAACCCATTTATGGACCGTTGAAAGAGAAGATCATACTTGGCATAGATCCCGGTACAGCCGTGATGGGCTATGGGGTTATACGTGTGACAGACGGTCATGCGGAGATGCTGGTGACAGGAGTCATAGACTTACGTAAGATCAGCGACCCCTATTTGAAACTGGGAAAGATCTTTGAGCGTGTGACTGGTGTGATAGACGCCTACCTCCCCGACTAGATGGCCGTAGAAGCCCCTTTTTATGGCAAAAACGTCCAGTCGATGCTGAAATTAGGAAGAGCTCAGGGAGTAGCGATCGCAGCTGCCATTCAACGAGACATTCCCATTCATGAATATGCACCATTGAAAATCAAGATGGCCATTACCGGTAATGGCAGTGCATCCAAAGAACAAGTAGCAGGCATGCTCCGAAGATTGCTGAATATCACAGAGAATGAGATGCCGCATTTCCTGGATGCCACGGATGCACTGGGTGCCGCATACTGTCATTTTATGCAGATGGGGCGTCCGGAATCACAAGTCCATTTTAAAGGATGGAAAGATTTTGTCAACAAGAATCAACAACGCGTATGCAAGCCACCATTCGAATCATAGACGGTGTAGCCCGTATGCCCAAATGGCGTCTGGCAAGGCCAGTCAATTTCACCGCCTTCAACGGTGAACATATCGCTATTGTCGGTGAGAATGGCGGTGGAAAGTCCATGTTGGCAGACATCCTAATTGGCCGTCATCCTCTGTTAGCCGTTGAACCAGCATATGATTTCTCTCCCAGCACGCGTGAATTAGTTGCAGACAATATCCGCTATATCACTTTCCGTGATTGTTATGGTGGTGACAACGATTCCACATATTATCTGCAACAACGATGGAATCAACACGATATTGACGAATCGACCCCTACTGTCGGAGAGCATTTGGAGCAAGAATTTATCCTTACCGGTGAGGACAATCCTGCACGCCGTTTGCAGCAAGCTCATATCTATGAACTCTTTGGGCTGGCCAAACTGCTCGACAAGTATATCATTTTGCTTTCCAGTGGGGAACTCCGTAAGTTGCAGTTGGCCAAAGCACTTTTTGCCCAACCACGCATACTCATCATGGACAATCCTTTCATAGGCCTGGATGCAGAAACAAGACAGCAATTGAATCATCTTCTCAAAGACTTATCCACTGAACAAGCACTTCAACTCATCCTCATTATCGCCAAGACAGATGACTTGCCAGACTTCATCACCCATGTGGTGGAAGTGAACGGGATGATTTCAAGTAATAAAATCACCCGAGATGAATATTTGAGAAAAAGACATGAAAGGCCTCAGAGAGTACTTTCGCCAGAAAAGGAACTGGCGATTCTGCAGCTGCCTTATACCAACACATCAGAAAGAACAGAAGAAGTAGTGAGGCTTAATAACGTCAGTGTGCGCTATGGAAACCGCACAATTCTTGATCATCTCAATTGGGTTGTCCGAGTAGGAGAACGATGGGCACTCAGTGGTTGCAATGGATCAGGCAAGTCAACCCTACTCAGTCTGATCTGTGCAGACAATCCCCAAGGTTATGCATGTGACATCACGCTGTTTGGCAAACCCCGTGGGTCTGGCGAGACCATTTGGGATATCAAGCGCCATATCGGATATGTATCCCCGGAAATGCACCGAGCCTACAAGAAAGATTTGCCAACTGTGAGAATTGTTGCCAGCGGTCTCAAAGATTCTGTGGGGCTCTATGTCCGCCCCACTGACGAGGAATACGAGCAATGCCTGTGGTGGATGAATATTTTCGGTATCTCACATTTGAGCGAACGCTCATTCTTCTCCATATCGAGTGGTGAGCAGCGTCTCGTACTATTGGCCCGAGCCTTTGTTAAAGATCCAGACCTGCTCATTCTTGACGAACCCCTTCACGGTCTTGATGACACTCACAGACAGTTGGTGAAAGACATCATCGAGGCCTTCTGCAAGAGGAAAGACAAGACACTCATCATGGTGACACATTACGAAGAAGAGCTGCCATCGTGTATCACCCATAGGCTTCATCTTGAGAAAAACAACTGAAAATAACTAAATAAATAATAAAAGAAACAATACAAACAATTTCAATATGATGAAAAGATTACTTTTTGCATTTTCCTTGTTAGCAACCGTAGTAGGTATGTCTGCACAAGAAGCTTACAATGAGGCCATCCGCATGGCTAAGGCTGTAGCCGATGACACATCACGCTCATTGGAAGAACGTAAGATGGCTACTTTTAAGAAAGACGCCCTCTATTATCTTGGATCTCAATCCTACAAATTGACCCCAGACAGTTCTGCCTCCATGCTTGACCATCAAGCCCTTGCGCTCTTTCAGTTTATCAATCTTTATCAAGGCAGCCTGGCGATGGCCCCCAAAAAGGATCGAGCCAATATCATCAACCTCTTTAAGAGTGTAAGCCTTGCTCATCCTCGTTTTCATGACCAGAATAAAGAATATGTGCTGGCCTACATCACCAACGCCGGTTATTTGACAAAATTCTCACTCGATACAGACTGGGTAGCAGCCTATAACGACATTAAGAAAAGAATACAGGGAAAGTGAAATGAAATCACTCTTTGTGATTTAGAAAATGACTAATGGATACGAAAAGGACCATACGTCTTGCCCATCAGGAAGAAATACCTTCTATTCTATCAGTGATGGAAGCAGCGAGGCAAACGATGCGGGCAATAGGTAATCCTCAATGGCCAGACACTTATCCCTCAGCAGATATTATCTCCAATGACATTGACAAAGCATCCGGCTTTGTCATTGTCGATGAAGGTATGATAACCGGATATTTTGCATTTCTTCGATCACCGGAACCCACCTACTCCACTATATACAACGGAGAATGGCTGGATGCAGAACAACCCTATCATGTCATTCATCGGATAGCCAGTTTTCCAACCTCCCGAGG
>CADCQC010000241.1 GCA_902803455.1 uncultured Prevotellaceae bacterium | reverse complement strand
TGAGAGTTAATACGTGGCTGATGAAATTCACCGTTTTGGCGGTTCCCGTGATGGCTGTGTTGCAGATATTGCCTTTCTTGCTCTCATGGCTCATCACAGCGGCACCACCAGAGTCTGAGATACGCTCACTGCTGGGCAGCGAGGGCATCAGGTGGTTCTTTGCCTCCTTTCCCGACAATGTGGCTTCACCTCCTTTGGTCTGGATCATCACGGCGGCTGCGGCTTATGGCTGTTGCATCGAGTGTAGGATGATTGATGCGTTGAGGAGTGGGAAAACACGACCTTACCGGCAGACATTCGCTTTGCGTATCGTGATGGTGGAGTGCCTCATCTTTATCGTGGCTGTGGTGGTGGTCGCTTTTATTCCTCATGCTGCTTTGCTGAGTGTCACAGGACAACTATTCCCAAGCAGTTTTAGCCATAGCTTGATTCCGATGCTCGCTTTTTGCGTCATCGTGGCTTCCGTATCCTATGGGTCTCTTGCCGGCAACATGCGTTCTATCAGAGATGTGATCATGGCTTTGTCTAAGGGGATTGCCAGTGCGGCTCCGCTGATACTGATGTATTTGTTGGCTGCTGAATTGTTCTTTTCTGTCATTTATGTCTTCCGACTGTAATTGTAGAGATGATGATACATACTGATGTGGAACTGATGGAATATATCCAGCAAGTGGGATTCCTCCCTTTGCTCGATAGTGGTATCCCTGGATTTTCTGCTGAGGAAATGGTGGATAGCGACTGTAGATATGTGGTCTTTCCTGACGGTGGATGGGACTGGCCTTTATGGAAATGGAAAGGTACTGTCGTGAAGGAGGGTAATTGTGTTTACGGGAAGTTTTTCAATAAGAAAGCCGGATTTATCAGCCGACAATGGTGGCCTTACTTCTGCCATTATAGAAGAAGCAGGTTTCCCTTTCCTGAAGAAGGGTCGGTCGAAGAGACCATCCTGATCACCTTGAAAGAGCATGGAAGTCTTATCGCTCGTGAACTGAGGGCGGCATGCGGACTTACCGGACCGAAGATGAGAAGTCGGTTTGATGCCTTCGTCACACGGCTGCAGATGGGATGCTATATCGTCACAGAGGATTTCGTATATCCGAGAGACAAGCATAATCGTGAGTATGGATGGGGATGGTCTTTGCTCACTACGCCTGAGACGCTGCTGGGAAAAGAGGCTTGTACATGCACGGATCCACCTCAAAACTCGTTTCAAAGGATGTTCAATCACATGAAGCATATCTTGCCTGACGTTGATAACCAACAACTCATCAAATTGTTGAGATAGAGATGATGACAGAAAAAGAAAAAATGTTGGCAGGGATGATCTACTCTGCTGTTGACCAGGAATTGTTGAGAGAACTCAATAGGGTGAAGGAAATCATTTTTGATTACAATAACCTGAGGCCTTCCGACAATTCAGGTAAATTGAAGATCCTCAAAAGCCTCCTTGGGGCTATGGCTGACGAACTTACAATCATCAACCAACCGTTTTATTGTGATTACGGCAAACAGATCTCCGTCGGAAAGCGTTTCTTTGCTAATTTCAATCTTACCATTCTTGATGAGGCGTGTGTTTCCTTCGGCGATGATTGCTTTATTGGGCCTAATGTCAGTATCTATACTGCATGTCATAGCACGGATCCTCTTCAGCGTAACAGCAGATGCGAATGGGCTAAGCCGGTCACAATTGGCAACAATGTATGGATTGGAGGAAGTGTCACCATCTTACCTGGTGTTTCTATTGGCGACAATGTCACCATCGGGGCGGGATCTGTCGTCACCAACGATATCCCTTCCTGCTCAGTGGCGGTAGGTAATCCTTGTCGTGTAGTAAAAAAACTGCATCCTACGATGTCGTAGATGATGGCTTTTCCAAAGTCGTTTTTTTGCAATTCATTTTGTTAAAAATGTTTTAGATTCGTCTTTTTTTGCTTGTTTTTATTATATTTGTCATCTAAATCGCTTAATACCTAGCATTTATGGAGAAGAAAAATATCAACCGAAGAGAATTCCTAAAAAGAATAGGAATTGGTGCGGGGTCGGCACTGACAATGATGACTATAGGACCTCTGCAATCTTTTGCGGGTAGACAACCGCGAATGGGGGGAGTACAAGATAATCACATGACTTACCGGATTCAGCATGGGTCTGGTGAGCAAATATCGCTCCTTGGATTTGGAATGATGAGGTTGCCCAACGATCAGGAGGAGGTCAACAAACTCGTTGACTATGCCATTGAGCATGGTGTCAATTACTTTGATACAGCACCTGTTTACAAGGGTGGACAATCTGAGGTGATGACTGGCATCGCCTTGAAACGTCATCCGCGGAATAAATACTTTGTCGCCACAAAAATGTCTAATCAGAATCCTCAAAAATGGTCGCTCGATGAAGCGAAGAAAATGTATGAGGAGTCGTTCAAAAAACTACAGGTCGATTATATCGACTATTATCTGCTCCATAGCATAGGGCAGGGGGGCATGGATAACTTCAATGGCAGATTCATCAATAATGGCTTGCTCGACTTCCTCCTGGAGGAGAGAAAGGCGGGGCGCATCAAGCATCTCGGTTTCTCTTATCATGGTGACGTGAGGGTCTTCGATTGGCTACTCGATCATCAGGAGGAATACCACTGGGACTTTGTGCAGATACAGATGAATTTCTTAGACTGGAGACATGCTTCTGTCAGAGGGGGACGCAGAAGGGATGCTGATGCGGAATACCTTTATAATAAATGTGAGAAAACAGGAGTACAATGTGTTGTCATGGAACCGCTAAGAGGTGGGGCTTTCGGAAATTTGGCTGCTGAGCTGGCTGGTCAACTGAAGACGCTCCGACCTGATGACAGTCCCGCAAGATGGGCATTCAGATGGGTTGGTTCTCATCCGAACATCCTGACTACGCTCAGTGGAATGAACCTCATGCAACATCTCGTGGAGAATGTGCAGACGTTCTCGCCGCTCGATCCCTGCACTGAGGCGGAAAATGCCTTGCTGGAGAATATCGCCGACGCCATGTCTGGATTCCCCACCATCCCTTGTACCACATGTGGATATTGCATGCCTTGCCCATACGGAGTAGATATACCAAGCAATTTTGCTTATTACAATGCTGCTGTCAATGACCACATTCTTCCGCTTCCTGACAAAAATGCTCCTGATTATGCGGAAAAGAAACGATTGTTCTATGATGGTTTTGCGAAAGCTTTACCCGACCAGAAAACATGGGCGCAGCGGTGTGAGGATTGTGAGGCTTGCCTGCCTAAATGTCCACAGCAGATACGCATCCCTAACCAGATGTCAAGAATCGTGGATACATTAAGATCTGTGTGACATAACCCTTCCTAATCTTCATAAATTCCTTGCCCTCGAAGGCCTCTCGTCTACCAAAAATAATGTGCGTATGGCTCTTTTTCTCGATTATCGATGATAAATTCATAAAAAAACCTTAAAAGGGAATTTTATTAAAGTAAAAATTTTGTTTGTTATAAAAAAAGTGGTAACTTTGCACCCTGTTTGGAATAGGTATCAAAAAACGAAAACAAAAATTTAGATAGCAATGTCGAAGATTTGCATGATTACGGGGAAAAAAGCCCAGGTGGGTAATAATGTCTCCCACTCAAAACATCGCACGAAGCGCACTTTCGACGTGAACTTGTTCACAAAGAAATTTTATTATGTTGAGGCTGATTGCTGGATTAGCCTTAAAATCAGTGCCGCTGGCCTACGCTATATCAATAAGGTAGGACTTGACGCCGCCTTGAAGAATGCTGTTGCCAAAGGTTACTGCAAATGGAATGATATTAAAATTATAGGAGAGTAGGCAGCATGGCATCAAAGAAAGCTAAAGGTAATAGGGTGCAGGTGATCCTGGAGTGCACAGAGATGAAAAATAGTGGACTGCCCGGTACAAGCCGTT
>CADCQC010000240.1 GCA_902803455.1 uncultured Prevotellaceae bacterium | reverse complement strand
TTTTGTGAGGATGACATGCCTGAGGGACTCCGGTGGCTCTTGCAGACATACGCTGAGCAGATAGGCCTTGTGCGTGAGATGTCGGAAAAAATTACCATACGTCAGAGGCAGGAGGCTCGACAGCCTGTCATGGCTGTGCGTCACAACATCGAACCTCTGATGAACACACTGTGGAATCAGGGACATCCCTATAACCTGCTCTGTCCTCAATATTACAACCAAGATGGCTCATTGGGCGACCGCTGTGCCACAGGATGTGTGGCGACTGCCATTGCTCAGGTGATGGCCTACTACAAATATCCTTCTGCTACCCAGCGCACCATTCCTGGATATGTGCAGCATTTCGATACCAATCAGGGTGATAAAAGCGTGCAACTGAGAAATATACCTGCCAATTCTGCCATTGATTGGGAACATATGCTTGATGTGTATGGCAACAATGACAGTGACCAACAGCAGCAGGCTGTCGCCCAACTGATGTATTGGGTGGGACTGGGATGCAAGATGGGCTACGGACCTTCATCGGCGGCTGGATTCCCGGAAGGGGTGAATGCCTTGAAAAGATATTTCGGCTATGATGACGGTACGCATATCGAGAGCCGGTCGAACCATACCATACGGAGTTGGGACGATTTGCTGTATAAAGAACTGGAAACCGGACACCCCATCGCTTTTGCTGGTACCAACAGCGGCGGTGCTCATGCTTTCGTGCTCGATGGCTATGACATCGATGGCTTGTTTCATGTAAACTGGGGATGGGGTGGCATGGACAACGGATATTTCAGAATCGATGTGCTCGACCCCGATGATGATTCTGGCATCGGTGCGTCATCAACTCCGGGTGGCTACAACATGGGACAGGATGCCATCATCGGCATGCGGTTGCCGGACGATGTGGTGGCTCCTGCTGATGCCTACCGGCTCACGGTGAACGACTGGGAGATCAGACGTGGCAATGTGTTCTTCGCCAATTACGTGAATTGGTCGGGAGTGAATGCTGACTGGAATGTGGGGATCGCACGAGTGAACGATGACGGCTCACTCGCTTTAGTGGGAAAAGAAGCGACTACCCATCTTGATCAAAATTACTATCAGGGGTTTGAGTTTGCTGTGAATGGTCTTCCACAGGGTACCTACCGCATCGTGCCGGTGAGTAAGCGTACTACTGACCAGCAGTGGCAGACGCATGTGAATCCAGAAATCTGCTATGTGGAAGCTGAGGTGGATGCCGAAGGACAGGTGAACCTCGTCATCAAACCCATTGAAAAGATGGAGGTGACGGAGGTCGCTTTCCCTGGAAATCACCGTAAAAATAACGACCAGCCTGTATGTGTCTCCTTCCGAAATCTTGGAGGGGAATACTACCATGAGGTGTTCCTGTTTGCCGGCACCAATAACCAGATGGGGGAGTGCCTCTGCCGTACGGCGGTAGCCATGGAGGAAGACGGAGAAACGACAGCGACATTCCATTTCACACCTGACCGTAGTGGCACCTGGACGGTGTGGCTGGCGGCCGATAACAGGGGAAACCGCATCCTGGAAAAGGCTGTGGTCGACATCACCGACGAGGGCATAACAGGTAGCGATGTGCTCCGCTTTGTGTCGATGACGGTGGAGAACCGTACCAATGGCATGATTTATGGCAACTGTGCCCAAGGAAAGGTGACTGTGGTCAATCAAGGTAAGAATGATTTCAACGGTAAGATACGCTTATGGCTGTTCAAGTTGGCTTCCGACGGTTTTTATTATGGCGTGTCGAGTGTTTACAAACCCATTCAGGCTGCACCGGGGAAGATGGCAAAGGCTGACTTCTTCTTCGATCATCTCGACATCGACGCCGTCTATACCATGAGCATCCTTTATGAAACGGGTGGTGATATTCTCGACGGTGGCCTCAAACCGGTGGGTACGACGAAGAGCGGCATCGTCTGTTGGTTGGGCGACAAGACAATCAAAGGCTTACCACCCAGCGCATCGGTCAACACTCCTTCGAATGCCTTGGCGGTGGATATGAGCAGCGTTGGAGGCATGGTGACGGCCGTGCATCCCAACGATAATCTCAACACGCTTTATTTGCTTGCTCCGGATGCCTCATTGCCCGAAGGACTTGAGGATGCCAATGTGGTGAAGGGAGGTCATGCTGAGACGATACGTCTTTCTGATGGCAGTGGATTCTTTTCTCCTATATCTTTTACGGCTGATGACATTTCTTTCGAATGCTCGCCAGTAGAGGGGAGATGGCAGACAATCGTCCTGCCGTTCACTCCCGAGAGCATCCCACAGGGCATGCAGGTGATGGAGTTCGCAATGGTCGATGACAATGGCATGCCTGTCTTCTCTGCTGTGCCCTCAATGCAGCGGCATATTCCCTATCTCTACCACACCGATGATGCCATGCCGTGCTTGTTGACAGCACACGATGCAAGAATCGCTGCCACACGTTCCGTCAAGATGGAGGTTGGGGCAGGTGAGACCCGCTTCTCTGGCGCAACTATGGGCGAGACTCACGACAACATTATGGTACTCAATACGGATGGCGATGCCTTTGTCGCCTCGACTGGTCAAGTGAAGGTACAGCCTTTCCGTGCCTATTTCTCGATGAAGGCTGATGTAGACCATGTATCGCTGCCTGGTACCGATACCGAAGGCATCGCCGAAGAGTGCGTGGCCGATGATGTCCGCACGGATGTCTATTACAATCTGAGTGGTCAACGGGTGAGCACGCCACATAGGGGAATTTATATTAGAAACCATAAGAAAATACTGGTATGGTGAGAAGGTGGATGATCTTCCTCATGGTACTGGCCTTCAGTGAGGCACAGGCTGTGCGCTCTGTGTCGTTGTCCTCGCCCAACGGGGAGATCAAGGTAGATGTCTTCATCGCCGACAGCCTGTGGTTCTCTGTGAGCAAAGGGTCTGAAGGTGTAATTGGCTCATGTGCGATAGCATTGCAGTTCGAAAAGCGGCAGATGGGGATGAGTCCGCGTCTGAAGGGGATGAGAAGGGATGTCATCGATGAGACGTTGCTCAACAGGGTTCCCATCAAGAATGCCGTGACGCATAACAAGGCGTCAAGGGTCACGCTGTCATTCCAAGGTGATTACGACGTGGAATTCCGAGCCTACGACAATGCGGTGGCCTACCGGTTCATCATGAGGGGAAAAGGACTGGCTGAGGTGATGAACGAGGGGATAAACCTCAATTTCCCGGAATCATTTGTCGCGCATCTCTCTAAGACTAAGTCAGGCTTTTGGACTTCTTATGAATACCCTTATACACATGTCTCCACCGACGATTATGGTGTCGATGACGAGATGACTTATCTTCCCGTGTTGCTGGAGACGCCGAAAGGCACGAAAATCTTGTTTTCTGAAAGCGATGTAAGGGATTATCCAGCCATGTTTCTGAAAGGCTCCGAAAGTCATGGGTTGACAGCCGTCTTTCCAAGGGCACCGAAGGTGTGGGAACCTTATGGAGACAGAGGATTCATGGTCAAGGAAGAGCATCCTTTTATCGCATCTACTTCTGCCAACCGCTCGTTGCCATGGCGCTTTTTTGTGATTGGCAACGATGCTGATATCGCTGCCAATG
>CADCQC010000239.1 GCA_902803455.1 uncultured Prevotellaceae bacterium | reverse complement strand
TTTGTCTGCTGATTCATCAATATGGAAAAGCATCCTTTCTCCTCCTCTATAAAGGGGAGGAGAGAGGACTTGTCTTATCTGATGATGACCTTTTGGCCACCTACCACATAGATGCCTTTCAGACCATCGAATGACTTGGCCTGGCTGCGCACCAACTTGCCATCGAGTGTAAAGATGTCAACGGGTTGTCCGTCGACCATCACCTGATGGATGTCGGAAGCTACCATGATGGTGGCGGTGGCTGGCTTTGACTCCTGCCCATTGGCATACACAGCAGTCACTGCGAAGGTATGTTCTCCTTCTTCCACCTGGTCAGCAGCGATGGTGTAGGTGGTCACGCCATTCTCTACGGTGGCCACCAACTGCTTCTCGTAGTAAATGTTGAACTTACTCACTTCGCCGACATAATGGAAGTTGACGTCGTCGACCATCACGCCAAACACATCTTTTGACGTATGGCGGATGGCAAAATACTGCGTGCCCTCGGGCAGAGTGACATTAAACGGGGTCCACGTCTCCGTATCGGTCTCAAAACTCTCCACCAGTTCGAAACTCGTGGGCTGATTGTCGGTCTTGGAGGCCAGCACCTCAAACGACTCTTCACCATACAAGTGGGTGATGGCTCGCAGATAGAAACTGATCTCTTGCTCTGTACCTGGCAGTTTTGGTGAGATGAGCCAGTGATCGGCTGCTTCGGCCTCGCCCTCTGGCACCGGACACATCGACAGCATGACTTGTGTTCCACTGTGACCAGACTGTTGGGCAAATCCGGCCTTGGCAATGTCGAATGGCATCCATGCCGAGGGGGCATATTTGTTTTCGTAACTAATACTGGCGTCATCCCAACTATATACCTCGATGCCGTTGCCGTCGTAGAGCGTCCATTCACCGATGCGGCCTGAATGCTTCGTCTCGGTGATGCCGCCAATGCTGAAGGTGGGGAAGGCGTCTGTGTCGTCAAACGACTCCGTATGCTCATTGGCCTCTGAGGCTGGGGCATTCCAGTTCAGCTCCACGCCACTCTCGCCCTTATCCTCTGCTGTGAGGTTTTCAGGAGCGGGGGTGCCGTTGTCGTTGATGGTGATGGTGCACTCTGAGATATTGTCTGATGGCTTCTGATCATCGCCATAGTTGACCTCGACTTTGATCGTACGGTCGCCTGCCTCATCAAAGATAGAGGTGGACAGCGTGGTGGTGAACTCCTTGCTGGTAAATGGAGCAAGCTCTGTGTCAATGGTCTCAGACATCAATATATCCTCATCGGCTGTGACGATGATAGAATAGTCCTTGGCTGCCAACTCACCCCAGTTGGTGACGGTGACGGTGATGTCTGCCGGCTTGCCAAGAGGTACGGCAGCAGGTGCTGATACACTGACGGAGAGGTTGTTTTTCAACAGGTCGACGATGCGGATGTTGTCGATGACAAGTGCGTCACCCACTTCCTGGATCTCACCCCAACCATCGATGATGGTTGGATGGTTGATGGTCGCAATAATACCTATCTGGGCAAATGGACCGGCCTTCAGGTCGTTGAGTGGCACCTTCACGTTCTTATAGGAATCACCACTCACTGATGCTGTGCCCAATTCCACATTCTCACTTCCACCTGCTCGTCCGATGATGTTCACGCTGTTTACACCAAAGCCTGCGGCATCGAAGAGCAACGTGGGATTGGTGGCGTCTTGGAGGTTGAGCTTGCCTGAGTTCAGGTAGATGACGCCTGCATTTTGTGCGGTCATGGCTATGGCTGTACCGTCGTCATCGCTCGACTGTGAGTAGTTCAGTGCCACACTGTTGCTATCCCAGAAGTAGTGCAGATTGCCTCCTGCAAATCCTTCTACCATGGGCAGGTCGTATGGCTTGCCAACCAATATCGTGGCGCCCGACTCTTCATACAGAAGTGACTCACCGACATCGTTGCGGGCCGACACATACCATTTCTGGTAGACCTGGTCTCCCTCATTGGTGGCAAAGTCCAACACATATGAGTCGGCGTCCTTCACGTTGGCCACTTCCTCGTCGGGCATGGTCGTGCCTGGGTAGCATGAATAGATGGCATACTCCACCTCGGCGGGGTTCACATAGCCTCCATGGGATCCCGTCTCTGCCACCTTGTCCCAGGTCAGCATCACGGATGTCTGCTGGTCTGTAGCCTTGACATTCTTCACATGTTCGGGCGTATCGATACCGAGATAGACCATTACCTTCTCACTCTTCATACCAATACCATCGGCATTATAGGGAATGGCCTGATAAGTATATTCTCCGGCTTCCTCCATCTCATCATCGGTATAGCTGAGCGTAGCACCAGGGGCCACATCCTCAAACTCATGGATGAGGTCGTTTTTGCGGTAGATTTCTATCTTGGTGAGGTTGGCGGTCAGCGTCTGGCCATCAACCGAAGTGGTGGGTGCCTGAACAACGATGTTGGCCAACATGGCACCTTGTGTTCCGGGTGTCACCGACAGTACGGGGGGAGCTGGAGCCGTGAGCTCGGGTGCAAAGTCTACGGTGACCTTGTTGATCCACAACTCATACATGTCGGCATCTGATATACAATGGATGGCCACATAATAGGGGCCTGTCTCGCTTGCGGTGAAAGTGGTCTCGAAGTCCTTCTCGTCTTCATCGGTCACTATACAGTTCTCCAGCACCTTCACGTTGAGACCTTCCACACTGGCTTCCCGTCCTACAAGTATCTCAAAACGCTCTGGATAGCCTGCAGAACCGGCATTCACGGTGATGTTGTAGCGCTTGCCGGCTTCGAGATGCAGGGCGGGTGAGATGAGGTAGTCGTCGGCATCCAAGTCGGAACTATACTCATAGGTGGCGTGTGTGCCGCCATCCCACTCCCAGCGTCGGCCGTCATCATTGGCATCAATCTGCGTGAACTGATCGCCCACGGCATCCTGGGTGAAGTCGGCTACATAAGGAATGCCCAACACTTCGTTCAGTTTTACACTCACCACGGCGCTCTTGTCACCCTGACCGTCGGCATTGTAAACCAACACCTGATAATGATAGATAGCACTCACCAGCTCTGGGTCATCGTCAACATAGGTCATTGCCGTGCCTGGTGCCACATCCTCAAAGGTCTTGATGACATTGTTGTCTCGTAGCAACTCTATTTTTGTCAGGTTGTCTGTCAGATCCTCACCTGCGATGTTCTTCGTTGGGGCTGTAAAGGAAATTGTGGCCTTGGGACTTTCATTGTCAGCGGTCACCGTCAGGTCGCTCACGGCTGCAGGAGCGGTCAAAATGGTCTCTTCTACCAACAGATTGTCTACCCGAAGTGATGAATGGTCAAAGTCGCTGATGGCATGGATGCCGAAGTGATAATAGCCTGTCTCTGTCACGGTGATGAACTTATTTCCCAAGGTCAGGGGGAGTTCTGTTTGCAACTCCGTTGGCTCAATCACCGTCATCGTCATTGCCTCAGCGGTGGCTGCTGTACCCATCTTCACTTCTATACGCTCTGTATAGGCATCTGTCGAGTTGTGGGCATCAATGGTGAAACTATAGGTCTTGCCTGCCTCTAAGCGGATGGCGGGCGAGATGAGCCAGTCGTCGGCATCGTTGTCACTACTGTATCTATAGGATGCCTCGCCTTCGTAAGAATGCCAGGTATAGCCGTCATTGTTGGCGTCAATGACGGTGAACCAGTCCCAGTCGTCCACACTGTCGAAGCCATTGGCGTAGGGCAATACGTCTATGGGTGCGAAGGGATCTTCTTTTGATAAGGAAATGTCGTTGAACCAGGTCTCAGCCTTCACATTCTCCCGGTCGGCATTGGCCAACAGAACCCGTGCGGAGCTCAATGTCTGGGTGTCACTGTCATACTGCATGAGGAAATCCGCTAGGTCTCCACTTTCATATCCCACGGCATACACCGTGCCTTCACCATTGGAACCTTGTGTCTGCATACCGTCGAAGGTGACATTCGTCCCGTCTATCTTTCCCTTCATCCAGGCTTCGGGATAGTTGGAGAAGAGGCCTTTCAGATAAACAGCGTCATCCTGGAAACCGATGGTCACGTTGCCCTTGTAGAGGAGCAGACCTTCTCCCTCCTTCACATGTCCTTTGACATACCATGTTTCTGTCTGCAAACCGGCGGGGGGCGTCACCGTGGTCGTCTCTAATGGCTCGTAGTCACCCACGTATGTCCAAACGGTCTCATAGTCGGCTTGCCAACTGAAAGAATCATAATCATCCCAAAACAGTCCCATAAAGACTGTCTCTGAAGAATTCTCTAACGAGATGGTGCCGGCTGCGTCGTCAACGGCGAAGGTGAACTTTCCGCCATTGTAACCTTCATAATTGCTGAACGCTCCAAATTCATCGCAGATACCCCATTGCAGACTGAGGGTGACTTCAGAAATCGTGTCGTATTCAATGGGCTGCTTGATGGGCACACTGATGGTGTTCCCCTCACGGGTTCCTTTCACCCAAGCGCCTGTGGGATAGTTGGAGAGAATGTTGCGGATATACACAGTGCCGTCATCACAGGTCACGATATGCACCTGTCCGCTTTGCTCCATCGTCTGCAATTCATTTTTATTTTCATAGTACATTCCGCTTCGGGCATATACCTTGCGCGCTCCAGCGGCAGGGGCGACGATAATACCGTGTTCATCCACCACCTCTACATTGGCATCGAAGGTCTTCATCGGAAGTCGAATGCCTCCACAGATGGGGCGTATCACCTCACGGACTTCCCTTGGCTGGAGTGGTGCCTTGGAGGTGGATTCTCCGTCGATGGAGTTCGGTGTAACTGCCTGGGCGTCGCGGAAAGCGATTCCGGCCTTGCGCACCTTCTCGATCGTTTCTTTCGGTGAATGGGAACTGGTCGACAACCGGCTTCCCTTGAATGTGATCACTTTGGCCTTCGGTGCTGCCTTTTTCGTTGAGAAGTCATGCTCCTGGGCTTGTAGTGTAAGACCGCAAAAAGTCAAGATGGCGGTCAACATCCATAGTTTCCTGTTTCGCATCTCTTCATATAATTAATATTACATAGTTTTTAAGCCAGACATTTGTCTTTCATTTGTTTACATCCTTTTGCCATTTGTGGGTATAGGAATCTTTTATAATTATAACGTTCGCTTGCGAGTAATTATAATTGCGTACGCATGTGAGAAATTGGCACAAAAATATGAAAAAAGTGCAAAAAGCATAAAAAATGGCTGATTGTAAAGCAAAAAGAGGAGATAATTAAATAAAAAGAACAAATTTTAAAAGGTTTTAAATGTTTTGTGAGGGTGGGAGGTGTCGCCATAAAGGTGAGGATTCTCCTTCAATATAAAGTGTACCCCAGAAGTCTTTGTCCAACTTCTAGGGTACTTCACTTTGACATTTTTCCTATGCCGCTGCAGACTAACTGCTCAAAACAAGAATTACGCTGATAACAATCTTGATAATTGTTTAGTATTTAAAGTGGATAGTCTTCAAATGCGTAAAGCACGGTGGAGAGGTAGCGCTCACCGGTATCGGGCAACAGCACCACGATCTTCTTGCCTTTATTCTCAGGACGTTTGGCCACCTGGATGGCGGCATAAAGGGCGGCTCCTGAACTGATACCTACTAGCAGACCTTCCTGTTGGGCTATCTCACGGCCTGTGCGGATGGCATCGTCGTTTTCCACATCAAATACCTCATCGATGACTTGAGCATCGTAGGTCTTGGGCACAAAACCGGCACCGATACCTTGAATCTTGTGAGGACCGCTCTGGCCACCGTTCAAAACGGGGGACGATTTGGGCTCTACTGCGATCACTTTCACGTTGGGATTCTGCTCCTTCAGATATTTTCCTGTTCCTGAGATGGTGCCTCCTGTGCCTACGCCACCGACGAAAATGTCCACCTGACCGTCTGTGTCACGCCAAATCTCAGGACCGGTGGTGGCATAATGCTTGGCAGGGTTGGAGGCATTCTCAAATTGTTGTAGGATCACAGAGCCTGGAATGGAGTCACGCAACTCTTCGGCTGCGCGGATGGCACCTGGCATGCCGTCTTTTCCAGAGGTGAGGCGTACCTCGGCACCGTAGGCTTTCACCAGATTACGGCGCTCCACACTCATGGTCTCAGGCATGGTAAGGATAAGATGATAGCCCTTGACGGCTGATACCAGGGCCAGTCCTACGCCTGTATTTCCGCTGGTGGGTTCGATGATGGTGGCTCCAGGTTTCAGTATGCCGTTGGCCTCGGCGTCTTCAAGCATCGCCAGGGCGATACGGTCTTTCACGCTTCC
>CADCQC010000238.1 GCA_902803455.1 uncultured Prevotellaceae bacterium | reverse complement strand
TCTTTCAACCGCGTGGTCTTTGTGCAACAAGGCTATACCATCCATCTGGGGGAGCAATTGCTCAAGGTGATCCGTCAGATCAAATGATTTTAAATAGGTGATCAGGTGTGCTGCTCAGAACGTGATGGCATCGCAGATTCTCCTGACTTTCTCATGACAAGTGAGGCCCGTCGCATCCGTCGCTGACCCATGGATTTCGGTGACACCTGTCTGTTGGATGATCTGTCGGGCGTTGTTTTCATTGACACCACTGCCGGGCATGATGATCAGACGGCCGGCAGATTGTTCTTGAAGTCTGCGCAGAAGGGGGATGCCTTCAAAGGCGGTGGACTGTTGGCCGGAGGTGAGCAGACGGTGACAACCGAGTTCGATGATCTGTTCTAAGGCCGTGAGGGGTTCACGGCAGACATCAAATGCGCGGTGGAAGGTGACGGGAAGACCAGAGGATGCCTGGATGAGTCGTTTCATGGTCGACAGGTCAATGTCGCCATTGGGCAGGAGGGCACCGCAGACAATACCGTCGGCATAGGGGATGGCAGCGGTGATGTCTCGTTCCATGACCTCCACTTCTTTCTCCTGATAGACAAAATTGCCTTCGCGAGGCCTGATGAGCACATGGATGATGAGATGTGGAGCGATTTCCCTGACGGTTTTAAGCATCCCCAAAGAGGGCGTCAGTCCATCCAAAGACAAAGCCGAACAGAGTTCGATACGTGTCGCTCCACCCCTAACGGCTTCTATTGCACTTTCCAGATTGCCGGCGCAGACCTCAAACAGACGTTTCATTTATGGTATTATGTTATTTTTTAAGAGCGGTTGTATTTCTCTTTTATAACGGATACATTTTTGAAAAATTGTATGGGATGATGTTGAGGCCACACAGATGGATATCATCAAAAAAGTCCTTAAAGTCATTTTGACCTTAAGGACCTTTATCGATTATCTGTACAAAAGAAGGATCAGACTTATTTGATCAGGTCGACGGAACGTTTCAGGAAGGCAGCCAGTCCAGCGCCTTTCAACATGCCGTTCTGGAGCAAGGCCAGGTCGATCAGTTGATGGATGACATCACTTCCTTTGGCATAGTCTGCAATGATCTGGTTCTTCTTCTCTTTTTGCTCGTCGATAGATTTTTGGGTGTTCGACACGTCGTCTTTCTCTTCCTGTGTCACCTCTTCTGCCTTCTTCTTGCCTTGTTCTTGACGGAGGACGGCCAAGCGGGCCTCCAGCCCCTTGATGTCGGCAAGGATAGGCTTCAGACTGTCGGCACATTGGGTGGCCTCTTCATCGAGTACCCGCTGGATGAGCGGATGATCACTGTTGAGTACCATGGAGTAGGAATCTGGCATCTGACCATAGAAAGCCATGCCGCTCTGGTAACGGCTCATGTCCTTCATACGGCGCATATACTCACTTTGGGTGATGAGCACTGGCTGGCTCTCGGCACCAAGTGACTGCACCTCCACATAGAAATTAGCCTTCTCGATAGTGGGTATCTGTGAGCGGAAGGCTTGCGACAACTGGTCGGTCTGTGCCTCGGTCAACGTGTTTTCTTTCTGGTCTTCCTTCACGATGAGGCGCTCGATGATATCGGCATCGACACGTGTGAAACGGCTCTTTTCCAGTTTCTGTTCCAAGAGTCCCACCAGTGGCATGTCAAGATCACCGTCAAGCAGCAGCACGTTGTAACCTTTCTCCTTGGCAGCCTCGATATAGGTGTATTGGTCTTCGATGTTGCTGGCATAGAGATAGACCAGCGTGTCGTCTTTGTCGGTCTGGTTGTCCTTGATAAGCGTACGGTACTCCTCCAAGGTGTAGCGCTTGCCCTCTGTGTCTTTCACCAAGGTGAAATCTTTGGCGCGGTCGTAGAAGTCTTCTTGCGACAGCATGCCGTAATGGATGAAGATCTTCAGGTCATCCCATTTATCTTCATACTCCTTGCGGTTGTCCTTGAAAATGCTGTTCAACCTGTCGGCCACCTTCTTGGTGATATAGGTGGAGATCTTCTTGACATTGGCATCGCTCTGCAGATAGGAACGGCTCACGTTGAGCGGGATGTCTGGGGAGTCGATCACACCATGGAGAAGGGTAAGGAATTCAGGTACGATACCTTCCACCTGATCGGTGACAAACACTTGGTTGCAATAAAGTTGTATCTTGTTGCGCTGCAGGTCGATGTTTGACTTGATACGGGGGAAATAGAGAATACCTGTCAAGTTGAAAGGGAAGTCGACGTTGAGGTGAATCCAGAAAAGGGGCTCATCCTGCATCGGATAGAGTTTGCGGTAGAAAGTCTTGTAGTCTTCATCAGTGAGTGAACTGGGGGCTTTTGTCCACATCGGCTCCGAGTCGTTGATGATGTTGTCTTCCTCTGTATCTACCTGTTTGCCGTCCTTCCATTCTGTTTTCTTTCCAAAGGCAATGGGCACAGACATGAATTTGCAATACTTGTTGAGCAGTTCCTGGATACGCTGCTTCTCCAAGAATTCTTTGCAGTCATCACTGAGATAAAGGATGATGTCGCTTCCTCTGTCGCTCTTGTCGGTCTCATCAATCTCATAAGCCGGACTGCCGTCGCAACTCCATTTCACTGCTTGGGCATCGTCCTGATAACTGCGTGTCACGATCTCCACTTTCTTGCTCACCATGAAGGCGCTATAGAAGCCGAGTCCGAAATGCCCGATAATCGCATTGGCATTGTCCTTATATTTGTCAAGGAAGTCGGTCACACCTGAGAAGGCAATCTGGTTGATATACTTGTCGATCTCTTCTGCGGTCATGCCGATGCCACGGTCGCTGATGGTCAGAGTTCCTTTATCGGCATCTGCTTGTATCCGGACGGTAAGGTCGCCCAAATCGCCCTTGAATTCACCGCGCTCGGCAAGGGTTTTCAACTTCTGTGTGGCATCGACTGCATTCGACACCATCTCTCTGAGGAAAATCTCATGGTCGCTGTACAAAAACTTCTTGATGACGGGAAAAATGTTTTCGGTCGTCACTCCAATGTTTCCTTTTTGCATATGTTCAGTATTTTATTTGGTTGTTGTTGATTCTTCTTTACGGCAAACAATATGCAAAAAGTATGCCAAAACAACTATTCTAAAAATGTAATGTCATTTTCTTGCCTTTATATTCTATATATCCTTCTTCCTGCCGTTTCAGGTCATCTGACAGACGTTTTTCCCATAAGGCATCATTTACCTTATCTATATATAATGGGTTCATGAAATGTGCTCAACTTTTAGTAAGTGATAAGGCAAACCGAATGAATACAGATGCACTTGCGATACTTGTGATGGCTTATATCGCAAGAACAAATAGAATAGAAAAGGCATAAAAGACTGAAAAAGATACTTTTATTTTACAAAGATATGTTATTTTTACTAAATATGCGATATTTTCGCATTGTTTTTTTGTTTGTAATTGCATTCTACAAAAAAAATGATTATATTTGCAACAAATTATCCGAAGATGGTTGCCTGTTGTGATGGAATCACAACGGAAGGTGACTTGAGGATAAGGATAGGTATCCTTTTCATGATGCTCATGAAAAATACAACCTCTCAGTCGGTTGAGGACAGCGGAACACCCTGATGTGAACATCTATGGTGGACTTATGTCTGATGAATTCCTGGCTGTCACACCCTGCACAAAGGAATACGAAGAAAAACTCCCCTAAGCGATGGGGAGATTTCAACCCCTGAACTAATCAGCATTTATACAGATTAAATACTATTCAATAGGTAGTTTTAATAAGGTAAAAACCCCGGCAACAGTAGTGATACTATTTGCCGGGGATTCTTTTTGGTGGCCTCTCTTGTGAAGCCGTGATTCAGCCGGAAAACAACGGCTGACCCGTTACTTTTTCGGGATATTCTTGAGAATCTCTAACAGATGATCCCATACCATCTGCACCGTGGGGATCAACAGACGTTCGTCAGGAGAGTGGACACCGCGCAGGGTAGGACCAAATGACACCATATCCATGTGAGGATAGCGCTCAGAGAAAAGACCGCATTCAAGACCTGCGTGAATACCCAGCACCTTCGGCTCCTTGTTGAACAGTTTCTTGTAGGTTTCCACCACAATCTTGGTCAACTCGCTGTTGGGATTCATCTTCCATGCGGGATAACCGTCACCTTGTTCCACTTCGGCACCTGCCAATTGGAATTGTGCTTTCACTGTGTTGGCCATGTTGCGCAGATTGCTCATCACGTTCGAGCGCTGGCTTGCGACAACCGTCACATCATCAGCTGATGACTGGACACTGGCCACATTGCTGCTGGTTTCCACCAACCATGCCAGTTCTTCATCCTGGCACATCGAGAACACGCCATTGTCGAGGGCTTGAAGCATACGGATAAGACGGGTGGAGACGTCCTCAGGAAGCACATCCTCTGCTTCCACACTCTCCATGCTGAACTGCATCGAAGTGTCGGTCACATGGTATTCCTCTTCCACATCATTGGCAAACACATTCCATGCGGCACGTACCTCTTCTTTCTTCTCGAAGGGGACAGCGAAGATAGCGATACCGTCGCGAGGGATGGCGTTGTGCATTTTACCGGAATTGAACTGGGCCAGACGGATGCCGAATTGCTCATTCATCGAATAAAGGAAGCGGGAGAGTATCTTGATGGCATTGGCGCGTTTCTTGTTGATGTCATCACCGGAGTGGCCACCTACCAATCCCTTGAGGGAGATCTTCATGAAGAACATGCCTGCCGGGGCTTTCTCGCGGACAAAGCGGAAATGACCGTGTGTGGTGATGCCACCTGCGCATGACACGAAGATTTGTCCTTCGTCTTCTGAATCAAGATTGATCAGCATGTCGCCGTTCATAAACCCTGCCTGCAAACCAAATGCACCGGTGAGACCCGTCTCTTCGTCACGGGTGAACAGACACTCGATCGGACCGTGCTCGATATCGTCACTGTCGAGCAAGGCCAGTTCCATCGCACAGCCGATACCGTCGTCGGCGCCTAATGTCGTGCCTTTGGCGGTCATCCATTCACCATCTATATAGGTCTCAATGGGATCCTTGGTGAAATCGATATCCACGTCGACCAATTTGTCGCAGACCATATCCATGTGGCTCTGGATCACCACAGGAGTAAGATCCTCGTAGCCAGGGGTGGCGGGCTTGCTGATGAGCACGTTGCCTGTCTCATCGACTTTGGTGGGAAGACCGTGACTGCGACCGAAATCCAACAGGTAGTCGATCATTTTCTCTTCATGTTTTGAAGGACGGGGAATGGTGTTGATCTTAGCAAACTGATCAAACACACATTTGGGGGACAATTGTTGATTGTTCATTTCTTTTTGTTGATTTTATAGTTGTCGATATGGGTGCTATATGTTTATTTGTTAAAACTTGTGCTTTATTTTTTGTAATTAGAATGGTTTATATTACCTTTGCAACGCTGAAAACATCACCTATTCAGATTGGATCCTGACTGGCCGGTTCAATTCAGTGGCGAAATTTGACGCAAAACCGCAAATCGGACGCAAAACAATGAAATCATTTGTTTTTCATGCAGTGCGATTGCTTATCTCATGCAAAGATAGGAAAAATGACCGATATTCTCATCCTTAGCGTGTTAATTATTGCTATTGCAGCCATATTGTTGTGCGTGAAGGTCATCTTTAAGAGAGGATCGAGTTTCTCATCGATGCATATCCACGACAGCGAGGCGATGAAAGAGAGAGGGATACACTGCGTGCTCGACCAGGACAGGGAACAGCGAAAAAGAAGAAATGTAGTAAAAGAAAGACGTGAACATCATATAAATCAATCATAATGAACAAAAAAAATCTTTTTAAGACAATGGCCGTTGCCGCTTGTGCCACTTTGGCAATGAGTGCTTGCAATGATTCCAACAAAATGGACGAGAAACCTGCTGCTGCACAGACCGTGGCTGCCGACGGCATTAAAATCGCTTTTGTGGAGGTAGACTCCATCATGACTCAGTACAATTTCTGTAAGGACTATTCAAAAATCCTGGAGAAGAGGGGAAACAACATTCAGAGTGCGCTGGCTACTCAGGAGAAAAACCTGGAGGCTGCTGCCAGAAATTTCCAGCACAAGGCTCAGAACAACGGATTCTCCAGCCAGTCTGAATTTGAGAGCCAGCAGGCTGCCATCCAGCGCCAGCAGGAGCAGTATGTGGCTACCCGTGACCGCCTGGCAGCTGAACTGCAGTCGGAGACAGAGAAGTTCAACAAGGCTCTTCATGACAGTATCGAGCATTTCATCGCAAAGTACAACAAGGATAAGAAATTCTCGCTCATCCTCACCAAACAGGGTGACAATATCCTCTATGGTGACAAGGCTTTGGATGTGACTGCAGAGGTCATCGCCGGACTCAACAAGGCTTATAAGTCAAAGCCGGTTGAAGAAACCAAAAAGAAATAACGCATTGTATTACTATTTGTAGGGCGGGCCTATGGTCCGCCTGTTTTATCTGATGACACGACAACAACGTTATGAGTTTCTGCTTGACTATTTCCGTCAGCAGCAACCGGTAGTCACCACAGAACTGCAGTTTGACTCTCCTTTCCAATTGCTCGTGGCCACTATCTTGAGCGCTCAGTGCACTGATAAAAGGGTAAACGAGGTGACACCGACACTTTTCCGGCATTTCCCTGACGCGCAGACAATGGCGAAGGCAACAGAAGCCGAGGTGCTCGAGGATGTGAAGAGTGTTTCCTATCCCAATTCCAAGGCACGGCATCTGGTAGATATGGCGAGAATGCTCATGACGGATTTCCATGGTGAGGTGCCTTGTGAGGCTGAAGCGCTTGTCAAACTGCCCGGGGTGGGGCGCAAGACGGCCAACGTCGTGCAGGCCGTGGCTTTCGGAAAACCTACCATGGCGGTTGATACCCATGTCTTCCGGGTAAGCCACCGCCTCGGCCTGGTCTCCAGGGATGCCAAAACACCAGTGAAAGTGGAACAGCAGTTGATGAAGCATATCCCTACCGACGATATTCCGAGGGCTCATCACTGGCTGTTGCTCCACGGCAGATATATCTGTACAAGCAGAGCGCCTCATTGCGACCATTGTCCCTTTGAGTCGTTTTGTCCTAAACTGATCGAAAGACCAAAGTGATATCAACCATGAATACCCATCTTATCCTTTCTTTTCTGCGTGATATTCAGGCACATAATGAACGTGGGTGGTTTCAGGACCATCGGGACATGTATCTGGCTGCGAGGGATGATTTCGAACGGGGGGTGGAAAAAGCCATCCTCAGAATTACCGGATTTGATCCTTCCATCGCCCATGTCACAGTGAAAGACACCACCTATCGTTTCTATCGTGACACTCGTTTCTCACCCGACAAATCTCCCTATAAGACGCATTTGGGAGCGTATATCTGCGCCCGTGGAAAGAAGTCGTTTCATGGGGGATATTATATCCATCTCGAACCAGGCAATTGTATGTTGGCATGTGGTAATTATTGGTTGCCGACCAACATCCTCACGGCGTGCCGCAATGAGATCATGGCCAACACGGAGGAATGGCTCCGCTGTGTGGCCAATCCTCAATTCTTACGCCTTTTCGGAAAACCTGGTGGCCAGATGGAGCAGCAACAGAAAGGATTCGGACTCACGATGCTCAAGACGGCGCCGGCAGGATTCCCGCGTGACTATGAGCAGATCGCCTATCTGAGAATGAAGGATTATTGCTGCTGGCACAAGGTCGCTGATGACTTCTTTGAGGGCGACCGATGGTTGGATGAGATGGAACGGGTCTTCAAGGTGGCCAAACCCATGGTGGATTTCGTCAATCTCGTCATCGATGATTATGAATGACGCCGGCTTGCGACGAATGCCCTATTTGTTGGGGAATGCCTTTTTCAGACGTTTGTATTCCTTTTTGGTGATGCGCATGAAAGAACCATGCTGAGGACCTGTCACTCCCTCAATGTCAACAGGGGAGTTAAAGTTGCGCAGATATTCGTCGGCTTTGCAGATGCGGTAATGCTTGGGTTTGGAAGAATACTCGATATAGGCCACACGCCAGGTGTTGTCGCCGATCAGTTGGAAGGCTGACGATCCTTCGCATTTCTTTTTCCCCTCGAAACTCACATAATCGTTCTCCACAGGTTCGCCCCATGGACCTGTCAGATGCTCTGCAGTGGCAGTATAGATGCCAGGCTTTCCACCTTCTTTCTTGATGAGCATGTGGTATTTGCCGTCTGATGGAAGGTAGTTGATGTCGGCATCGATTGTCGCATAGCCCCAGTCAAAGAGCAGGCGGGGCTTCGTCAGACGGGTGAATTGTTCGTCGGCGTAGGAATAATACATGCGGTCGTAGGCTTCTTCTGCGCGGTTCCATAGGGAGTAATAAATCATGTAGCCGCCTCGTTTCCCGTCACTCCAGGTGTAGTCGGGATCCCAAAAGATCTGGGGCGCCCAGACACGGTTGATGGTACTGTAGTCACGATAGGGGTCGGGTGATGTGGGGTCGCAGAAAATGGAGGCTCCTTTGCGGAAGTCAAACGTCACAGACTCCCAGTGCACCAGATCTTTGCTGCGGAGCAGGTCAATACCATAATTGTCCCATATCTTTGATTTGCGCACGCACATGTCGGTGGTGACCATCAGGTAACCCTTGCCGTCGTGCGTGCGGGTGATGTAGGCATCACGGGTGCCGCCCTCGATGCGCGCATGTTCTTCTGGATTGAATATGGCGTCGCCGTTGTTCAAGTCTTCATAATGGTAACCGTCACGGCTCACGGCATATGCTGTATATTCTCCTCTGTCGCTCATGTGGCAGTAGAGATAACCATAAGTGCCTTTTTGCAGGTTCTGGCCTTTGGCCATGAAGATGCTTGATAGAAAGATGGTGAACAGAACGGCTCTTTTCATAATGGTATTTGTTTTAATAGACGTTTTTGGGAGAAAAATAGAACTTTCCTACATGCCGGAGGATTCGAGGAACGTGCGTACGCGGCGCTCATACTCTTCAGGGTAGTCGCGGAAGGAATGACCATGGTCTGTGCCTTTGGTGATCCAGATCGATTTCTTTCCGTGCTTGGCCTCATAAAGCGGATGGACCATCCATGAGGGGACGAAGTCATCGTTGTCGCCATGGATAAACAGCATCGGTTTGTCGCAACGGCTCACCATCTTCAGTGGGGCAGCCTCGCCGAAAGACCATCCGTAACGCCATTTGCACAGCAGACTGGTGGTATACATGAGGGGAAAGGGTGGCAAACCATAGCGGTTTTTCAGTTCACTGGCAAACTCATCCCATACACTCGTATAGCCACAGTCTTCGATATAGCACTTGATCTGGGGGATTGATTCCTTGCCCGACATATTCATAATGGTGGCGGCACCCATGGATACGCCTTGGACGGCGATGCGCACGTCGCTGCTGTCACAGAAGAGCGATTTGACTACGGGCACCCAATCGATGACATCATCGGCATCTTTCCATCCCATCTGCACTTCGTCACCGTCGCTTAGGCCATGACCATGCAGTTCAGGGATAAAGAGATTGAGACCAAGCCGGTCACGAAACATCCTTGCGATTTTCATCGTGGAGATGGCATTGCAGGTGTAGCCATGCACCACGATCATCGTGCGGACCGTGGAATCTTTCGCTGCCATGTAGACGGCATGCAGACGGCGGCCGTCGGCAGTGGTGCGGAAGGTGTCACGCATCACACCCGTGGAGCGCAGACTGTCAAGCCATGCCGACACTTCTGGCGCCTCCTCACGCAAGAGCATTTCCCTCTTGGCAACATCCTTGCCACTGAGGTCGCAGAGCGAGATGCGGATCATAAAGAAGGACGCCCACACCAAGACAGCCAACAATACGATGATGATGGCCAGTGCGGCATGCCACAGCATGGTCGAGTGGTGGGCGCGCTTCATCATGATATTGTTGGCTGTCTGTTTTATTTGTGCGTAGAATCAGAGCTTCTTGCGCAACTCCTCGATGGATGCGCGGAGTGCTGAGATCTTCTCCAAGGAGTCACTGCGCTTCTTGCGCTCCAAGGCTACAACAGCCTCGGGTGCGTTGGCCACAAAACGTTCGTTGGCCAATTTCTTCTCCACACCGGCAAGGAATCCTTCCTGATATTTCAATTGGGCCTCTTGCTTCTCTATTTCTGCTGCCACATCGATCTTATTGCCCAATGGAACAGCAAACTCATCTGTGCCCACCATGAATTGTGAGGCATCAGCGGGTTTCGACTCGGCGATGGTGAATGCGCTCAGATTGGCCATCTTGGTGATGACAGAAGAGTAGGGCTGGTAACTGTCGGTCGATACGACAAGCAGTTCGACCTGTTCTTTTTGCGGGAGCACCTTCTGGTTGCGTACCATGCGCACACCTGTCACCACTTGTTTCACCCGTTCGATCTGGGCGATTAATGCATTGTCTTCGGCTTTCGGACTTTCCACTTCCAATTGCTCTATCATGATGCTCTCGCCCTCCTTACGGTCATAGAGGTGTTGCCACAGTTCTTCAGTGATAAAGGGCATAAAGGGGTGAAGCATCTTCAGCAGCGTATCGAAATAGCGGAGGGTCTTCTCCATGGTCGTCCGGTCCATTGGTGATCCGTAGGCTGGTTTCACCATCTCCAGATACCAACTGGAGAATTCATCCCAGCACAGACGATAGACGGCCATCAGA
>CADCQC010000237.1 GCA_902803455.1 uncultured Prevotellaceae bacterium | reverse complement strand
GGTTGCTGCCATCGTTGGCCAGCATCTGGTTGTAGAATTTGGCATAGTCGTAAGAAGAGGTCTGCTCCACCATCTTCGTCGGGGTCAGTGCAGTAAATGATACGTTGGCGGTGATCTTCGCCTTTCCCTCAGCACCGCGCTTGGTGGTGATGAGCACCACACCGTTGGCGCCACGCACACCGAAGACGGCCGTGGCAGAGGCATCCTTCAGCACGGTGATGCTCTCAATCTCGTTGGGGTCGATGTCCCACATGTCACGCTCCACACCGTCCACCTGGATGAGTGGAGAGGAGTCTACCCATGTGGCCTGGCCACGGACGAAAATCGATGCGGCATCAGAACCGGGCTCACCGGAATACTGCACCGTCGTCACACCTGACAACTGACCGGCCAACACGTTGTTGACTGAGGACACGGGCGTGCGGACAAGATCTTCGTTCTTGATTGAGGAGAGGGCTCCTGTCACCGTCACTTTCTTCTGCACACCATAGGCCACCACCTCCACGCCTTGCAGCGCGATGGCGTCGCTCTTGAGTTGCACGCGCATGCCGTCTCTCGCTGCCACCGTGATGGTCTCATAACCCACGTATGAGATCACCAACTGGGTGCCAGGCTTGCACTGGATGGTGAACTGACCGTCGAAATCTGTGATCGTTCCTTTGGATGCATCACCTCCCTTAATGAGGACTGTGGCTCCGATGACCGTCTCGCCTGTCTCGTCAACAACTGTTCCCTTGATGACATTCGACTGCTGCTGCTCCTGAGGGGCGGCTGTCGCGGTCTGAATACCTGTAAGTCCGGGAATAGTCATGATGGAGAGCAAAGCAGCCAACAGAGGAACACGTCCTTTGACAAACTTTCTTTTCTTCATGATTAGGATGATGTTATTATTAGGTTGTATATTTGTTTTTAGGCCAGTATACTGTTGTGATTCGGCAACAGAACATATCATGATGCAAAATTAATAGGAGTTAACAAATACTCGCTTAAGATTTTGCGCGTTAACCTACGAATTTTGATGAAGTAAAGGATGTGGTGATGCTGAACTCCATCGGCACCATAGGTCGTTTTCATGATGGTAGCAAAGTTAGTCATTATTTTTTGAAATACAAAATTATACCATTGAAAACCTCTTGGATATCCTTTTTTTTCACTACATTTGCAAACACATTATGCTATTTTGCAAACATTTTTTAATATTTAAGACACATTTTTTTATAATTAGGAAATATTCCTTAGTTTGGAGATGAAACAATCACCAACCGACAACAATGAGGTCGTACTCATCAGAAGTGAATTCGCACAACCGCTCACACTCAGTTATGCTCCCGGTATCAAGGCGGGGTTTCCTTCGCCTGCTGAGGCCTATGAGGTGGAGGTGCTCGATTTCAACAAAGATATGATCCGTCATCCAGAGACCACCTTCTACGGCAGGGTGAAGGGTGACTCCATGATTGATGCGGGGATCTGTGATGGTGACATCCTGGTCATCGACAGGTCGCTCGTTCCACGCAATGGTGACGTGGTCGTCGCATTCTACGACAACCGTTTCACCCTAAAATTCTTTGATAATACGCATATAGATCAAGGATATATCAACCTCGTGCCGGCTAATAAGAATTTCCCGTCGTTTAAAATCACGGCCGACGATGAACTCACCATCTGGGGGGTGGTTCAATATACCATCAAGAATTGGCGCGGCAATAAATAGTCTTGCTATGATGTATTATGCACTCGTCGATGTAGATAATTGCTACGTGAGTTGTGAAAGGGCATTCCGTCCCGACCTCGTCGGGCAACCGGTCGTGGTCCTCTCCAACAACGACGGGTGCGTCGTGGCCAGAAGCAATGAGGCAAAGGCCATTGGAGTGAAAGATGGGATGCCTTTTTTCCAACTCAAAGATTATTTCCCCAACCAGCGCATCTACGCCTTCTCTTCCAATTATGAACTTTATGCCGATATGACCCGCCGGTTGATGAACATCGTGCGCAACGAGGCGCCCGAATTTCATCGCTATAGCATCGATGAGGGTTTCTGCGTGCTCGAAGGCATGGAGGGGCAGGACCTCAAGGCGTGGGGTGAACATCTTTACGAGATCATTAAAAGAGGACTGGGGATGCCGGTGAGCATCGGCATCGCACCCACCAAGACATTGGCAAAGGTGGCCAGCAAATTTGCCAAAAAAATACCTGGCTACCACCATTGTTGCCTGATCGATGACGACTATAAGCGCGAGACGGCTCTGAGACTCTTTCCCATAGGGGATGTGTGGGGGATCGGCCACAGGTGGGAACGGAGGTTGGTGGAGATGAATGTGCTGACGGCCTATGAATTCGCTGCCCATCCCTTGCCATGGGTGAGGGCGTGCTTCAATATCGTGGCCGAAAGAACCTGGAAAGAACTCAATGGCATAGACTGCATCCCTATCGATGATATGGATATGGTGACCAAAAAGAGTATCTGCACGTCGCGGTCGTTCCCGTCCAATGTCTCCGATATGGAAGTCATCAGGACGCATGTGGCCAATTATGCCGCGCGATGCGCGGCTAAGTTGCGGAAGCAGCACTCGGTTGCTACCGTGGTAGGGGTGTTCGTCGATACCAATCATTTTAGGGAAGACCTGCCGCAATATGGTATGTTCCGCACGGTCACACTGCCCACACCATCAGCCTCCACGATGAGAATCGTCGAGGCGGCACTTGCCGCACTGCAGATGGCGTTCATCAATGGATATGCCTACAAAAAAGCGGGCGTGATGTTGATGGACATCGTGTCCGATAGGGCTGTGCAGACCAATTTCGTCGACTATGATGCCGGCAGACATGAGAAAATGAGAAAAATCGATGATGTGGTCGACAGAATCAATAAAATCTGCGGCTCAGAGACCGTGGTGCTCGGATCGCAGCAATACACCGCGAAAAACGGTCAGGGAAAAGCCGGCAAATTTGCCGGAGCCATCAAGAGAGATCTCAAAAGTCCCAACTATACCACACGGTGGTCTGACATTATCGAAGTGGAGTAGGAGACCTGTGCCTGTCTCTCAAAAATATGTTGCCTGAACGGTTTTTTACCACGACAGATAAGCATGACAATTAGGAAATATTAATAGAATTAGAGAAAATATTTTAAAAAATCATTTAAAAAATATCTTTTTCTTTTGCGTCATATTGATTTTGTATTATCTTTGCATCAAAATGTAGCCGAAAAGCTTTGGCTGCGTCAATCAGAAAGAATTTAATAAAATCGTTTTTTAACAAAAATTCTACAATTATGAAAAAAATCAATTTTCTCGCATACGTCATGTGTGCATTGATGGTGATGGGTTGCAGTACTCAAGCTGGAACAGGCGGTTTGCTTGGTGGCGGCGGTGGTGCTGTGCTCGGTGGTATCATCGGACAACTTATAGGAAAAGACACGAAGAGTACCGTGATTGGTGCTGCTATCGGTACTGCTGTAGGTGCTACTGCTGGTACACTCATCGGTAAGCATATGGATAAAGTGAAGGCTAAGGCACAGGCTGTGGAGAATGCACAGGTGTCTGAAATCACCGACCAGAACGGTCTGACCGCTGTGAAGGTGGCTTTCGATGGCGGTATCCTCTTCGACACTGGCAAATATGCACTGAAGAACAACACCAAGACTGCGCTCACCAAGTTCGCCAATATGCTGAAGTCTGAGCCTCAACTCTACATCGACATCCAGGGTCACACTGACAACACTGGTTCTGACCGTGTCAACGACCCGCTGTCACAGAACCGTGCACAGGCTGTCGCCAACTACCTCGTCAACTGTGGCGTTCCCGCTTCACAGTTCCAGAATGTCTCTGGCTTCGGCTCACATCAGCCCATCGCTGACAACAGCACCGCTGCCGGACGTGCTCAGAACCGTCGCGTGGAGGTGTACATGTATGCTAGCCAGGCTATGATCGATGCCGCTAATGCTGGTACTCTCCAATAATCGAATTTATTCTTTTTATATAGGTACAGAGGGCGGATTCATCATCCGCCCTTTTTACCTTTAAATAATCATGTGATCTTGTCATGGGTGTTATCAAATGGTTGCTGAAATTCTTAAGGAAGATACTTGTCTTTCTCCTTGTCTCTTCCGTCTTGGCGGTAGTGGCCTACCGTTTTGTTCCTGTACCCGTCACGCCGCTGATGGTGATCAGGTGCTGCGAGCAGATCAAGAATAAAAAGCAACTCAAGATGCACCATTCATGGACGCCTCTCAGCAATATGTCACCCCACATGCCCGTGGCTGTCATCGCCAGCGAGGATGCGCATTTCCTTGAGCACCACGGCTTTGACACAAAGGCCATTCAGGATGCCGTAGAATACAACAAGACACATATCCATAAACGTGGAGCCAGCACCATCTCACAGCAGACGGCAAAGAATGTTTTTCTCTGGCAGGACAGAACGTGGGTGAGAAAAGGACTGGAGGCTTATTTCACGCTGCTCATAGAATTGTTCTGGAGCAAACAACGCATCATGGAGGTGTATCTCAACTCAATAGAGATGGGGGATGGCATCTATGGTGTGGAGGCCGTCGCTCAGGACCATTTCGGAAAATCTGCCAAAGAGCTCACACGCGCTGAATGTGCGCTGATTGCCGTGTCATTGCCCAACCCGATAAAACGCAGTTCGATCGCTCCCAACAGCAGATTGAGAAAATTGCAACGGATCATCGAGCGGAGGATGAAGGCCACACCACCTTTCCCCATGGAGGAAAATGACGATGTCAGCTCAAAGAGAAAAAACAAATAACCCCTAAAAAGACAAATCCTGATGAATCAAGAGAATGAGGCATTGCTCAGTCAGTTGAATGACAACCAGCGGAAAGCCGTGGAATACATCGATGGCGCATCGCTTGTCATCGCAGGTGCCGGGTCGGGAAAGACCAGGGTCCTCACCTATAAGGTGGCCTATCTGCTGAAAAACGGGTATATGCCATGGGAAGTGCTCGCACTCACATTCACCAATAAAGCGGCCAGTGAGATGAAACAGCGGATCGCTTCCCTCGTGGGAAACGAGAAGGCTGCCTATCTGCAGATGGGCACTTTCCACAGCGTCTTTGCACGAATCCTCAGAATCGAGGCAGCGGCCATCGGGTATGGATCCAATTACACCATCTATGATGAGACCGACTCCAGAACGCTGATCAAGAATATCATCAAGGAGTTGCAACTTGATGACACAAAATATAAGCCTGCCTCTGTGCACAACACCATCTCGTTGGCGAAAAACAGACTCATCACCGCTGAACTATATGAGCAAGATGGGGATGCAAGACAGCGGGACCAGGAGGCCAATATGCCATTGCTCTACCAAATCTATTTGCAATATGCCCAGCGGTGCAGGTTGGGGAATGCCATGGATTTCGACGACTTGCTCCTCAATACATATATGCTTTTCCATCAGCATGAGGAGATCAGAAGAAAATATGCTGAAAGATTCAGATTCGTACTCGTGGACGAATACCAAGATACGAATTACGCACAACAACAGATTGTTTACTTGTTGACCGGTGAGCACCAGCATGTGTGTGTCGTGGGTGATGACGCACAAAGTATCTATGCCTTCAGAGGGGCCAATATCGACAATATACTCGGGTTCCAGCAACTCTATGACAATACGCAACTCTTCAAGTTGGAACGCAACTACCGTTCCACACAGAAGATTGTCAAGGCGGCCAACAGCCTGATCAGACACAACCAATGGCAGATACAAAAAGATGTCTACAGCCGCAATGATGAGGGGGAGCCTTTGCACTATTTCCCGCTCTATAGCGACAGGGAGGAGGTGGCCATTGTCAGCAAATATATCCGGAAAATCCGAAGAGAGGAAAATGCCTCTTATGGGGATTTTGCTATCCTCTACCGCACCAACGCGCAAAGCAGAACTTTTGAGGAGCAGTTCAGAAAAGACAACATACCATATCGCATATATGGCGGACTGAGTTTTTATCAGCGTAAGGAAATCAAAGATGTCATCGCCTATCTGAGACTCGTGACCAATCCCGATGATGAGGAGGCTTTCAGAAGGGTCATCAATTATCCTACCAGAGGCATCGGCAATGTCACGGTAGGAAAACTGGCTGATGCCGCACGAGAGCATCATGTCAGCCTGTGGCAGGTCATCTGTCGTCCCGAAGAGGCGGGACTGCAAATGACGAAGGCCACCGCTACCAAGGTGGAGGGCTTCCGACAGCTGATCGGGGATTATATGAAGATGGCTGCCACCGATGATGTGTTTGCTGTCGGACTGCATATCGTCAAATCATCCGGAACCGTACAGGAGATGGAGGCGGACCATTCACCGGAAGGTAGGGCGAGAAAAGAGAATCTGGACGAACTGCTCAACGGCATGAAGGATTTCGTGGACTTGCGCAAGGAGGAAGGCCATGAGAAGGAGGTCTTTGTCACGGATTACCTGCAGGAGGTGGCATTGCTCACCGATCTGGATGGTGGTGATGAGGAGGAACAAAACGGACGGGTGGCCATGATGACTGTCCATAGTGCGAAGGGACTGGAATTCCCCACGGTCTTCATCGTCGGACTCGAGGAAAACCTCTTTCCCAGTCCTTTGTCTTCCTCCTCGATGAGAGAACTGGAGGAAGAGCGACGGCTGCTCTATGTGGCCATCACCAGGGCAGAGAAACATTGCTTCCTCTCCAGTGCCCAGCACCGCATGAGATATGGACGCCCGGAGTTCAACCAGCAGAGCAGGTTTCTGAATGATATCGACCGGCGCTATATGAGCATTGAAGGAAAGGAGCACGATGCCGCTGCCAATGCCTCTTGGGCGAGACATAAGAAAAACAACAGTTGGATGCAGAACAACCGACCTGTGGGGTGGCAGTTCAAGGCGGATCCCAAACCTAAAGCCGTGAATCCTTCACGGCCTTCACCATCTTCACAGCCTTCATCACAACCTTCACAATCTTCACCACAGCAGCCTACTTCTGGGTCTCCGCTGCCAGGGCTTCGTGTGGGATGCACGGTGGCTCATCAGCGATTCGGCATCGGACGGGTGCTCCAGTTGGAAGGGAAAGGGGAGAACATGAAGGCTACCGTGGCCTTCGAGAATGCCGGTACCAAACTGCTCCTCGTCAGGTTTGCACGACTGACCATCGTCGGATGAAACAATGGTTGACAATACACGCAATCAATAGATAGCAAGAAAATGAATAAAACTTTGATATTAAAGCAAATAGGGCTTTTGATGATGGCTTTCCTATGGTGGCCGACCATCTTGATGGCTCAGTCGGTGGAGCGGCATTTCGTTGTCACCATTCCTCATCAAGCGGATACCACGCGGCTGCATGTGTTTTTACCCTCGCCACAGAAAGCATCCGGCAGGGCTGTGCTCGATTGTCCGGGTGGTGGATACGGCCATCTTTCCATGCAGAATGAGGGCACTGACTGGGCTGAGTTCTTCTGCAGCAGGGGAATAGCCTTCGTCGTTCTGGAATACAGAATGCCAAAAGGCGACCGAACGATTCCCGTGAGTGATGCGGAAAATGCCATATCGCTCATCCGCGACAGCGCAGAGACGTGGCATGTCAACCCGAGGGATGTGGGAATCATGGGATTCTCGGCAGGAGGACACCTGGCCTCCACGGTGTCTACGCATGCTGCGTTTGAGAAACGGCCCAATTTCAGCATCCTCTTCTATCCTGTCATCACCATGGGAAAAAAAGGACAACATGAGGGGTCGTGTAAAAATTTCTTGGGAAAAGACCGTGATGATGAGGCTGTATGCAAGGAATATAGCAACGACAGACAGGTGCGGCGACATCTCACACCTCAGGCGGTCATTTTCATCGCCAATGATGATGTCGGGGTGCCTCCCGTGCAAAACGGCATCGCTTACTACACGGCAATGAGAAATGCGGGCAATGAATGTGCGTTGCATGTCTATCCAAGGGGTGGGCATGGCTTCGGGATAAGGACGTCATTCCCTTATCACCAGCAGATGCTCGACGAACTCTCGGCTTGGTTGGATCATCTCAAAATGCCTGCGCGCGACGCTGTCAAGGTGGCTTGTATCGGAAACAGTATTACCGACGGATCTGGTATCGACATGGCTGAGACAAAGGGCTATCCTGCTCAGTTGCAGCAAATTCTTGGTGAGAGATATGAGGTGAGAAACTTTGGAGTGGGGGCACGTACGCTGCTCAACAAAGGTGACCACCCTTTTATGAAAGAATTGGCTTGGAGGGATGCCCTCGCATTCTGTCCGGATGTGGTCGTGATCAAACTGGGCACCAATGACAGCAAGACCGACAATTGGAAACACCACGGGGAGTTTGTGACTGACTATCAGATGATGATCGACCAGTTGAATGCCTTGCCCTCTCATCCTCGTATCATCCTGGCATATCCTATCAAGGCTTTCAAAGACCAATGGACCATCACCGACAGTGTGATCACAAAAGAGGTGATACCGGCTATCGATGAGGTGGCACGACGCAACCGACTCGAAGTGCTTGACCTGCACCAGGTGATCACCGATCCTAAAATGATACTGAGTGATGGGATCCATCCCAATACCAAAGGAGCGGCACTTATGGCTGAGACCGTGGCCAAGGTAATCAAGACACCACCGCCCCTTGTGGAAAAAAATGGCAAGACCTCCAAAAAGAAAAAAAGACAACAGAGATAGATTTTCTGATAGGGCATTCTCTATCAATAGGGATGCTGTTATTCATGATCGATAAAGCTTAACAAATGATAGAACAAACCATCAAAAAGACCATCGCTCAACTGGTAGAGGGATTGGATGAGGAAAAATTGGTGACTCCCTGCGCCAACAGCGACTTGCCGTCGGTGCAGGTGCTGAAGGAAATCGTGGGCATCGTGAAGGATATCGTCTTTCCTGGTTATTTCGATGATAAACAGGGCAACCGGTCGTTCCGACAATATCATATCGGTGTCAACGTGGAACGCCTCTGCGTGAAGTTGAAAGAACAGATACAACTGGCACTGACATTCGAGAAAGGGTGTGACAAACAGGTGGAGGAGGAGAGCGTGGCTATCCTGAAGCAGTTTATCGAGGCGCTGCCAGAGATCAAAAGACTGCTGTTCACAGATGTCATGGCGATTTTCGACAACGACCCGGCCGTGCACAATTATAGTGAGGTGATCTTCTGCTATCCTGTCGTGCAAACCATGATTCATTACAGAATTGCTCATCAGTTGCATATCTCAGGTGTGCCCATACTCCCGAGAATATTGACTGAACTGGCCCATTCCACCACGGGAATCGATATCCATCCCGGTGCACAGATAGGAGAGTATTTCTCTATCGACCATGGCACCGGCGTCGTCATCGGAGAGACGTGCATCATCGGACATCATGTCACCATCTATCAAGGTGTCACGCTGGGTGCGAAAAACTTCCAGGTGGATGACCAGGGAAGACCCGTCAATGTGCCACGACACCCCATCATCGGCGACCATGTCACCATCTATGCCAACTCCACCATCTTAGGACGTATCACCATCGGGAGCAATACGGTCATCGGTGGTAATATCTGGCTCACGCACAGTGTGCCACCGGGGTCGAGAATCTTGCAGAGCAAGGCGGTGGACGTCTCGTTCACCCACGGACTGGGCATCTGAAAGACTCATACCTCTTGACATTAATGACTACAGGTACATGGCGGACAAACTCACCCGGCAACAACGGCACAACAATATGGCGGCGATCAAAGGGAGGGACACCCGACCGGAATGGATCGTCAGAAGGTTCCTCTTCTCCAGAGGTTTCAGATACCGATTGTGTCATCCCCGACTGCCGGGACATCCGGATATCGTGATGAGAAAATACCGTACCTGTATCTTCGTCAACGGCTGTTTCTGGCATGGACATGTGGGATGCCCGTATTTCAGAATGCCCAAGACAAATGTTGACTTCTGGCATGCTAAAATTGAACGTAACCGCTTGAGAGATAAGACTGACCAGATAGCATTGGCCAATATGGGATGGCATTGCATCACGGTTTGGGAGTGTGAACTGAGACCGGCCCGACGGACAAACACACTGACGGCTTTGGAATATACACTCAATACCATCTTCTTAAGTGATAGGTCTAAGGAATATACATTGCCTGATCTCAACGAGAAGGGAATGGCGGCGGAAGAGAGACCCGACGAACAGATTTCGGAGAATTTGTGAACATCATTATCAACAACTAAAAATATCATTTATGGAATTGACTCTTGGATACGTTATCGTAGGCATTCTGGCTGGATATATTGCCAGCAGAATCTATTCTGGCGAGGGGAAAGGATGCTGTATGGACTTCTTTCTCGGGGTGCTTGGCAGTGTAGTGGGTGGATGGCTGCTCAATCTCTTGGGTATCACCTGGGGTGGACCGTTCAGTAATTTTGGTACATCCATCATCGGTGCGGTTGTCGTTCTCTGGGTGTGGAATAAAATCAAATAAACATCAAATGCTCTACATCATGAAAAAAAGGATAACATGGGTGATGAGCGCCTTTCTCCTGATGGGGTTGATGGCGTGTGGTGGCTCAAAAAATGAAAAGAAGAATATTGAGGTCTTCGTGGATTCGATAGATAGTAACTATGAGGAACTACCGGATACAACAGTGGCTGCTGTAGCGTCTGACACGACCCTCATGAGCGAGAGACCAGACTCTACAGTAAAAGCTGAAAAGCAGGATACTGTCACCATGTCTGAACCACAGACCGCCATGGATGCCGGTGAGCAAACGCCTGAACCCAAAACCGCAAGCAAAAGGGTATATGCCAGTTCCACCGACGGATATGTCAATGTGAGAAAACAACCGACTGTCAAATCTGAAATCCTGGGAAAACTCGTGAAAGGTGACCAGGGGGCTGAGTATGTCAAGACCGAAGGGGAGTGGTACCAGATCAAGTATCAGGGGCAAACCGGATATGTGAAAAGCACTTACGCTTCTTTTGACAACACCACATCAAGCGCAGAAAAGGCCAAGACACCGATCTTTTTCGTGGTGATTGCCAGTTTTGAAAACCTTGATAGGGCAAAAGCCGTGGACAACCAACTGGGAAATGAGTTTAAGAGCCCTATATATAAATATGTGGAAAACGGTACGGTGAGATACCGCATCTGTGAGGGAAGATACGACTCCAAGGACAAGGCAAGGGCACGAATACGACAGTTGGATGAGAAATTTGGGAAGAGTGACTTGTGGATTTGGGAGACCAGCGTAGAGCCAATTTGCGTTTTTAGACCCTAAAATTTCATCAAAACTCATCAAAAACTCCAAAAAAAGAGGCTTCTTGAGTATATTTTGAGAATAAAAATAGTAAAAATGTTAATTCCCGTTAAAAAACACTCGGGAGTGATGGTTTTCTAAAAGAAAGTACTTATCTTTGCAATGTTTTAATTAACATTATGTATTAATACATTAAATTTTAAAAGTTATGAAAAAGTTTTATTCAGAGCCGATGACAAAGGTTATGTCTTTGAATGCAAGTGCAATCTGCGAGGATCAGGAAACTCCCGCTTCCAAGACTGACACTACTACCAATCTTGAGGACGAGCCTCTGTTCTAATCAATCGGACAAGGATTCATGGCCAGGCATTCATTGCCTGGCTTTTTTTTTCTTCTTCATGCCTTCATGAGGCACACCCGTTTTTCACTGGGTGGAGAACGTGTTTTGTGATGAAAAGGGGCAAGGCATCGACATACTGTTTTTCTCCATTTCGTGTTTAATATACAAGAAAAGACAGAATGCGTGTAAAAATTTTTCACTTGATATATATGTTTTATCAAAAAAAGTGAGAAAAATTTTGGAGATAAAAGAAAAATGTTTAACTTTGTGACGTTTTAAGAACTTTATTTTTTAACTTTTAAAAAACTCAGTTATGAAAGCAATTTATTCAGAGCCGATGACAAAGGTTATGTCTTTGAACGCAAGTGCAATCTGCGAGGATCAGGAAACTCCTGCTTCCAAGACTGACACTACTACCAATCTTGAGGACGAGCCTCTGTTCTAATCTACTGATTAGAAACGTAAGCCAGACACTCAGTGTCTGGCTTAATTTTTGCACCCATATCGTGGTCACGATATGGGTGCATGTTGATGAAATGATTGAGAGTAGTTCCTTAACGGATATATTCCAAAACTTGCTTTTTCAAACCCCGACGGCTTCCTGCTTGATTGAAGATCTACTGGCCCCAGTTGCCTTCTACAAGCACCCAACCGTCTTCGGTATGGGCAAAATCAAATGCCACATAACGGTGACCAGGAGGCATGG
>CADCQC010000236.1 GCA_902803455.1 uncultured Prevotellaceae bacterium | reverse complement strand
GCCGCAGCAGCCTGCCCAGCCTCAACAGCAGCCTGCTCAGCAACAGCCAGCCCAACCCCCCAAATCTCAGCAGCCTGTCCAGCCTCAAAAGCCGCAGCAGTCTCAGCAACAGCAGCCTGCCCAGCAACAGCCTGTCCAACCCCAAAAGACCGAGCAGCCTCAGCCGCAACAACCTGCTCAGCCCCAAAAATCTCAGCAGCCAGTTCAGCAGCAGCCAGCCCAATCCCAAAAGCCTCAACAGCCAGCTCAGCAGCAGCCAGTCCAGCCCCAAAAGACCGAGAAGCCTCAGCAGCCTCAGCAGCCAGCCCAACCCGAGCAGCCTACTCCAACAACACCTACACCCGCTCCTCCTGCTAATCCTGTCGCACAGCAGGAACAACCTGTTGCACCCGAGAATTTAGAGCCTGGCGGAAGACCGATTTTCAAAGTACAGATCGCTGCAATGTCACAGGAGATTCCTACCAACAGCGATGTGTTCCATGGGGTCGAGGGCATCGAGATGTATACAGAAAATGGAATGGTCAAGTATACCGTGGGGGCGACACCTGACTTTAATGAAATCAGCCAACTCAGAAAAACACTCTCTGCGAAATTCCCTCAGGCTTTCATCATCGCTTTCCGTGATGGATTGAAAATCAATATGGCACAAGCCATGAAGGAATATCGAAACTATGTGAAAAACAACAAATAATACGACCTCTTTTTGTCGTAAAAGAATTCAAAAAGTATTGGATACATACGGAAAAAAAGTTGTCACTGCAATCTACTAAATTTGCAAATGTGATTACCTTAAACTTTTGTTCTGTATGAAAAAATTGAAAAATTTGTTGTGGATGCTGCCGCTAATGGCAGTATTCGGATGCTCTTCCGAAGTCGAAAGCCCTGTTCTGACGATTGAGGGTGGACAAGTACAAGGCGTGACTACTGATATTCCTGGGGTCTTCGCCTATCGTGGTATTCCCTATGCTGCACCTCCTGTCGGAGAACTCAGATGGAAAGAACCACAGCCCGTCGTGCCTTGGGAGGGCGTAAAAGTGGCTGACAGATTCGGTAATCCTGGATACCAGGCGGTTCACTATCCTGAGGGATATGCCAAAGAATGGGGATATGGCGCTGAGGCGCCATCAAGCGAGGATTGCCTCTATCTCAATGTGTGGACAAAGGCGCCGGGAGACGTGAATAAAAAATTGCCGGTCGCTCTATGGATACACGGTGGAGGATACCGTGAGGGATGGGGGTCTGAACCTGAGTTTGACGGACAGGAATGGGCCAACAAAGATGTCGTGCTCGTATCCATCAACTACAGACTGGGGATCTTCGGATTCATGCCCTATGCTGGATTGTCTGAGGAAAGTCCCAACCATGTCTCTGGAAACTATGGTATCCTCGATCAGATTCAGTCGCTCAAATGGATCAAAGCCAATATCGCCCAATTCGGTGGCGATCCGGACAACGTGACCATCTTCGGACAAAGTGCTGGGGCAGGTAGCGTCAAGACGCTCTGTGAATCTCCACTGGCTAGAGGCCTGTTCCATAAGGCGATCATCATGAGTGGTGGGGGGATCAATGTGCCGGCTTCTGAAAACAGTGAGGCAAAACCTGCTGTTCCTGTCAATAAGTTCTTTACCTACAATCCTTCACTCAAAGAGGCGGAAGCCGACACCAAAAGAGTCATGGATTGGGCAGGACTGACGGATGTGGAAAAACTGAGAGGGGCTTCCACGGAAATCCTCTATACCGTGGGACAACTTTATAATATGGTGACAAAAAACGATGTCTATCTCATGGGAAGACCTATCATCGATGGATACGTGAGCAAAGAGAATTTCGATGATGCGACAAGAGATGGGTCTATCGCTGACGTGCCATATATGATCGGATATACACTCAATGATATGGGCAGTATGGCACCGGGTATCGCTGAGTTCTGTAAGGTGAGAGCGGAAAAAGGGGGCAAAGCGTGGGCTTATGAGTTCGCTAGGCCTCTACCGGATGACGGATCACACCCAGAGGTCACCAAACGACTCAAAGGGGCTTTCCACTCGTCTGACCTGTGGTTTGTGTTTAAGTCGCTCAAACATTGTTGGAGACCATGGACAAAAGGCGACTGGGACCTCTCGGAGAAAATGCTTACCGCTTGGACCAACTTCGCCAAATATAGCGACCCCAACGGACCTGATGGTGGGGCGTGGACGCCATGCACAGCGGAAAAACCTCAGTTCATGCTCTTCAAACTGGATGCTAACGATGCCGAGAATTCTGAAATGGGGGAACCTATCTTGCCTGAGCCGACAGAGAATAAGATGCCTTAAAATCTCCTGCTAAGACTATTAAGCCGTTTATCCTTATTTATTATAGGGCTGACGGATAGATTTTAATGGCTTAATCATCCTATCAGTTGAGGCAGTTGCGCCCGTTCGCAACTGCCTCTTCACGTTGGTGGAGGCTCTTCTTAGCATGATTTCATCCACCGATGAGCACTTCATAAAGAAATCGGTGAAAGAAATTTGTGATTCTCATTTTTTTAACTTACATTTGCAAGAACAAACTTACCGATCGGAAAATGAAAATCTTTACAAAAGAAGTAAAAATAGCCATCGTTGCTATCGTGGGATTGATCACACTGTATTTTGGTATGAATTTCCTCAAAGGATTGACTTTATTCTCTCATGGAAATACTTATCATATCCTATTTAATAATGTCAATGGATTGTCGTCTTCAAGTCCCATCCTGGCCAATGGCTTCAAGGTGGGTACGGTCACGTCCATCGACTATGATTATGAGAAAAGAGGAAATATCGTAGTGGATGTGGGGATCGACGAAAACCTCAAATTACCGGAGGGGACAGTGGCGGAAATCGCCAGCGACTTGCTCGGCAATGTGCAAGTCAACCTCATCATGCCGGAGAACGTCACCACGTTCATACAACCCGACGGGAATATCGAGGGAAGAGTCAATGCCGGCGCCATGGGAAAAGTGATGGAAATGGTGCCTAAAATTCAAAACATGCTGCCCAAACTCGACTCGATCCTCGCCAGCGTGAATTATATACTCGCTGATCCGGCGCTGCCCAATACCCTTCATCATGCGGAACAGGTGACTTCTGACCTCACTAAAACCACACGCCAGATGAACGCGCTGCTCGCTGATGTGGGAAAAGAGGTGCCTGGACTCATGGGAAAAGCTGATGGCGTGCTCGGAAAAGCGGCTGCTACCATGGATAACGCAAATGTAGCGACACAAAAACTCGCCCAACTTGACCTGGAGTCTTCGCTCAACGAACTCACCGTCACTCTCAATAACCTTAAGCAGTTCACCGAACAACTCAACAATGACCAGGGGGCTCTTGGCGCTTTGCTCAAAGATAGGTCGCTCTATGACAATCTCAATAAGACAATCAATAGTGCTGACTCTTTGCTCGTCAATTTCAAAGAGCATCCCAAACGCTATATACACTTCTCTGTCTTCGGGAAAAAGGACAAATAAACTGCCGATCTTTTCAGCTGACTCTTCGTCTCACATAACCGGGGCCTCTCATCAGAGCCCCCATTTTTTATCCTTTTCTTTCTACTCAATTTGTTCTCTTCAGCAGGGCTTCATTCTCCTCAAAAAAAGTTTCTAAATTGACACTAAATAGATTGCGTCTAAATAATAAGGGGTGTGAAAAACACTTCATCGAATCGCCCGAAATGATTAATAATTACGCATTTCCGCTACTATGATAACGTTTTGTTCGCACTCAACAAAAATAGGGCTTATCACTCGTAAAGTTAGTATTTTCAGCATCTTGCAAAAAAGCAAATGCCAAAAAGAAAGTTGCTTTTGCCAAAATTCCTAAAAGTCCATCTTTAAGCATTTTACGGCATTCTTATTCAACAATAGATAAAACACCGATTTTTTTTTCACAGAAAAAATTGCGATATTTGCATTCGAATTAGAAAGAGAGGCATCTTGTGTGTCCTTTGTACCCTTTTCAAAACAATATGAAACAAAGTCCAGCTCTGCTCTGGGAAAGAAGCCTGCAAATGATCAAAGGCAATGTTACCGAGCAGCAATACAAAACATGGTTCGAGCCAATTGTCTTCGAGTCGTATTCACCGGCTACGATGACATTGTTGGTGCAGGTACCCAGCCCTTTCGTGTATGAGTACCTCGAGGAGAACTTCGTGGACTTGATCAGTAAAGTGCTCAAAAGGGTGTTTGGCAACAGTGTCAAACTGACTTACAGAATCATCACTGACAAAACCAACCATAAAGCAATGGTGGTGGAGTCGGAAAATACGGATGATAAAATCGAAAAACCGCTGGGGCAAAACAAGGGTAATATGCCTTATACCGTTTTGGATACGGCTGCACCTCAGCAGATCGATTCACAACTCAACCCGCAACAGACCTTCGAAAATTTCATTGAGGGAAGAAGCAACAAATTGCCAAGAGCCGTCGGCTTGTCTATTGCCAGCAATCCGTCCACGACACAGTTCAACCCGCTCTTCGTTTTCGGTCCTTCAGGATGTGGAAAAACTCACCTGATTAATGCCATTGGATGCAGAGTGAAAAAACTCTTCAACCAAAAAAGGGTGCTGTATGTCAGTGCAAGACTCTTCCAAGTGCAGTATACCAATGCCATCAGATATGGCACGCTCAACGATTTCATCAATTTCTATCAGACCATTGACGTGCTCATCGTTGATGATATCCAGGAATGGATGACTGCACAGAAAACCCAGGATACCTTCTTCCATATTTTCGACCACCTCTTCAGAACGGGAAAACGTATCATCCTGGCTTGCGACAGACCGCCTGTTGATCTGCAGGGAATGAACGAAAGACTCGTCACCAGATTCTGCTGTGGACTGATCGCTGAACTTGAAAAACCTGACATGCAGTTGTGCGTAGATATACTGCACGCCAAAATATCAAAAGACGGACTGCAAATTCCAGAGGATGTCATCCATTATATCGCAGAACATGCAAATGGTAGCGTGAGAGACCTGGAAGGGGTTGTCAATTCGCTCATGGCTTACTCTGTGGTCTACAACCAGGCTGTCGACATGGACCTCGTAGGAAAAGTACTCAAAAGGTCTGTGAAGGTCGATAACCATCCTGTCACCCTCGACGATATCATCGAGAGTGTTTGCCAGCACTATCAGGTCACACCGGAAGAGGTGAGCGGCAAAAGCAGAAAGAGAAATCTTGTCATCGCAAGGCAGGTGTCTATGTTCCTCGCACAGAAACATACCAAAATGCCGGCTTCCAGAATCGGAAAACTCATCGGAAGAGATCATTCCACCGTCTTGCATAGTTGTGAGAAAGTTATCGAAAGACTGAAAATTGACAAAGACTTTGGTTTGGAAATTGAGAATATAGAACATTCTTTCAAGCTTAAATAAAAATAACTTACTTAACAATCAATGCTTCTTTTGAAGGGAGGGTGTAGGGATACAGCCTCCTTTTTTAATCTCTCAACTGAGAATAACTTAAAACATCGGGTATACATCAACTTTGAATACCCTAAAACAACATGCACCCGGTCTCACGACCAGGTGCATGTATATAACTTACTAAAATAAATTAACTCAAAGATGCCGACTCTCACGAGCAGACTTTCGTCTCACAAAGGTGAGACTTTAGCGAAAATTATTATTGTCTTTGTCTAAATCTCTTATTTTTAGGGTATTTTTTACAATCATTCCTAAACTGTATGCAAATTTATCTTTTTTGAGCTTTGTTTGCAAATATATCTATCACTTTGTGAGAAAAAATGACATTATTTAACATTGTGTACGCAAACAGATTTCGTAGGCGCTTATGATAACTCTTTTTGGCAATTTTCATGCATTTTCATGCGCCATTTTCTGTATCCCATAATGGCGATGATCACATACAACCCGTAAAGACTGGCCTTGAAAGGGATGTCTTTATAGTAATATAAACCGCATGTCACCACATCGACGACAATCCATATCAGCCATTGTTCCAGATATTTTCGGGCAAGGGCCCAGATGCCCATGAAGGAGAGGGACGTGGTGAAGGCGTCGGCGATGGGAACGGTGGAGTCGGTGTATGTGCTCAAAAACCAATACAAAATGCCCCAGGCTACCAGGGTGATGAATGTCCATAGCATGGCTGATCGCAAGGGGATATGGCTGATGGCGACATAGCGAGACGCTTTACCTGAGGTGGATGAGGACTTCCTGATCCAGTGGAAAAAACCATAGAGAGTCATGACGAGATAATAAAACTCCATACCGCAGTCGGCATATAGGCCTTTCTGATAATAGAGCACGATGCCGAGACTCTGCATGAAGAATCCGACAACCCACAGCCAGATACTGGCACGATACTCGAGAATGATATAGGCCAGACCGAGTATCGTGGTAAGCATGTCCAACCAATGGTTGGCAAGAAATGTCTCCATAGGGTCAGAATCTGAGGGTGAGATGACTCATCATGGTGAAACCGCTCATAGGAATAAAACCTATCTGATAGTAACGGTTGGAATCACTATGCCCATAACTTTCGGCAATGGCTGAATACACCCATCCGCTGGTGGCATAATGGCGGTTGAAAAGGTTGTTGAAACTCAATCCAAGTACCACTTCTTTCAATGGACATACATGGGTCACCTTACTGGTGTAGTTCAGATGAAGGTTGCTCGTCGTGTAACTGGGCAGTGAACGGTCTTTGTTCTCTGTGTTGTCGAGATATTGACGGCTCACATAGTTGGTATGCCAAACGGCTTGAAATCCTTTGTGGTGGACATTGAGGAAACCGTTGAGGATGACAGAGGGGGAGAAGGCGAGCGTGGAGTTGTCATAGGTGAACTCGCGTAACTCATCGCCGTTACCGTCGCAATGGTATTTGGAGGCATCGGGGTTACCCGACCAGTCGTCCCAGTCTTCCACATACTCGTGGAAGTCTTTGATCTTGTTCTGGCTGAGGGCGG
>CADCQC010000235.1 GCA_902803455.1 uncultured Prevotellaceae bacterium | reverse complement strand
GGAACTGGGGTCGGTGTTGGGGATTCTGACAGCATGACAGAACCTCATGGCGAGCCAGTACAAGGCTGCGGGATGACCTTCCTCCGCCAGTTGGTCGAGTGGTCCCACGGTCTCTGCCCACTTGTCTTGGCGGGCGAGGGTGATGACTTCATCCATCACAACGATGGATGACATGTCGGGATGTTGTGTGTTGAATTTCTTGATGTCCATGTTCACGATTCGTTTGTTGATAGTGCAAAATTAGGTGTTCGCATTTACCCCGTCAAGCAATTCTTGTCAATGGGATAAGAATGGCATGTCAACATTATTGGACAACAAAACACAAGGACAGAATTCAACGAACATCGGCCTGTAGTGCTGCAGAACGAGACGCACCCCTATCACCATAGCCTATCACTTAATATGCCCTCTATTTCAAAGTACTGTCTTTTAAAATCAAGTATTTTGCGAATCAAACCTTTGGTTTCTTGTCACGTCTAATTTGTAAACGGCAAGAATATGAGACATCTACTTAATTACCTTTTCACCCTGCTCTTTATCAATTTCCTTTTGTCACTCAATGCCTTCGGCCAAGATAGAATTGTGTGTGACGAGACATGCGAGATAGGTGCCGAGACTAAATCTGCTGCTACTACGGGAACTGCGGGTTATGCCGTAGTGTCTCCAGTCGGGTGTGGAACGGTTGAGCCTATCAAGCAGGCACCACGTCTGAACACTCTCAACGGCAAGACGATCGCCGTGGTGGGCGTGAGTTTCATGAGCCGAGTGACACACCCGGAAATCAAACGACTCATTGTGAAGCATTATCCCGATGCAAAAGTGTTGCTGTTGGACGAAATAGGCACAACTGGCCCATACCCAGCTCCTGGCATCACGCGACGGGCAAAAGACGACTTCCAACAGCGTCTGCGAGATATGAAGGTGGATGCTGTCATCTCTGGCAACGGAGGCTGCGGACTTTGCACACCGAAAGAAGTGGGGTCGTGCCTGGCGGCCGAGTATATCGGCATCCCTTCGGTCATCATCTGCGCCCCCGGATTCACCAATCAGGCTCACTATACTTCTCTCAACAATGGCGTTCCTGTGATGCGCGTGGCTGAATATCCCGGTGCCTTCGCTTTGGATTCTGAGGAAGGATTGCTCAAGAACACGCGGGAGATTCTGTGGCCGCAAATCGTTGACGCATTAACACGTCCCATTACTGCAGAAGAAACCGCAGCAGCATTGAAGGCTAACCATGGTGATTTGCGTGACGATGTTTTCTTCGGCACGTTGGAGGAGGTGAACACCTATTTCGCAGAAATGAAATGGACAGACGGGCTGCCCATCATACCGCCTACTTTTGAACGTGTGAATGAAATGATGCGTTTCACTGACTACAAATGGGATGAGACTGTGGCGGTGCTGCCCATCGCACATAGGAACACCACAGCATGGCACGTGGCCGTGAACGGTGTCATGGCAGGATGCAAGCCAGAACTGATGCCAGTGCTTATCGCACTCACCAAGGCGCTTGGCGGCCCTGACTTCCGCCGCACGCTGGCAAGCACTCATGCATGGATTCCCTTCTGCTGGCTGAATGGTCCGGTGTCACGGCAGTTGGGTATCGACAGTGGGCAGGGTGAGATCAACGAGGAAGTAAATATGGCCATAGGCCGCTTTATGAACCTCGCCTTGATGAACCTCTGCGGCTATTATGTTAAGCAAGACCGCATGGGCACTTTCGGATATCCCATGTCGTGGTGTATGGCAGAGGACGAAACCGCCTGCCAGCGTATCGGATGGCAACCCTACCATGTGCGTTCCGGATATCAGATGGACGACAATACCATCACTGCCGCGTCCACTTTGCTTTGGGGCAACAACATGGCACCATCTACCTCAGACCCGAAACGCATTGCCCAACTGATGGCTTGGGATATCAGCGAGAGATGTCAGTTCGCCCTTGGCAGCGGACGGCAGTTCACGTTCCGCACCATCCTGCTCACCGAGCCTGTGGCCCGCATCCTCGCCCAGCGTTATACCTCAGTGGAAAAGTTGGAGGATTATCTCATCGGTGCCTCTCGCCGTCCACTCAGCGAACGTGCATTCGCCAACTACTATGCCAATCCAGGAGGTGCAAAGGACGGAGGAGAACACAACATCAGGCAGTATACGGGATATCTGCGACGCACGGAAGGAGCCACCATGACTATCAAGCCGGAATGGTATGACAGTCCAGATGCCACCATCGAGACCATTCCCACCATGCAAAAGGGCATGACACAGTTTCTCATCACAGGCGATGCGGCGCGCAACAAGGTGCAGACCATGCCGGGCGGAGGTTACTCTACCGTCAAAATCGAACTTCCCCATAACTGGGACGAACTGATGTCAGAACGGGGGTATCAACCACTTTATGAGTTCAAAATATCCAATATAAATGAATAATTACGGGTGATAGCCGGACGATTCCTTGTCTATTTTGGTCCAACGGTATTTTGGGAGGAAGCCAAGCGTGGCGAATTCACCCCTCTGATAGAGCGCGAACTGATGCGGAAACTGCTGACCTTCCTCGCGAATCCTTCCGTTATGGCATCGAACACCTTGACATGGACGAACAGGCAAGCATCAGACATAACAAACAGACGCTTTAGTTTGATGCAAAAGAAGACCGTAGGCAGACAAGCCCATCTACAGAACTATGTATATGGCACATAGTATTAGCCTGCGAATTGATGTTTGTCGGGCTTGATGTTGTGGCCCACTATGAGTTTTTTCTGTTTTCCGGCTATTATCTCAGACAAATTCAGTATTTTTGTAGCAGAAACTTTAAGCCAAACTTGGTTTTCACTATGCCGAGGCGAAGCCATCAATCGGATAAAATTCAATTTATCCATTATATGATATGAAGATGAAGAAGATGATGACAGAATTTGAGAAGATGCGCAGTGAAGAGTTCTATGACTTTACAAGCGAAGAATGCCTGGCGAGTTACTATAGGGCCAAGCATATTTGTGCGAAATTGCAAACCATGACTACCGAAGATGAAGATTACAGGAAGACGATAGAAGACTTGATTCCCGGAATCCCTGAGTCATCCACAGTTTCGCCACCATTTCATTGCGACCATGGGCATGGCATAAAATTGGGTGAGAATGTGTTTATCAACTACAACGGC
>CADCQC010000234.1 GCA_902803455.1 uncultured Prevotellaceae bacterium | reverse complement strand
TGCTGTCGTCAAGGGGCGTCATGCTTACCGAACGGTTGACTCGTTTTCTGATGACTGGTTCTTTGGCTGATGAGGCCATCATGGCAGTCGGAGAGGATGAGCAATATATGCCTGATCTGATCATCTATATGGGTGACACGGTGGTGAGCAAACGGCTCAAGATGTTTCTTAGACGGGCCAGGACGGCTAAGACGGTTATGCTGTCCTTAGATGGTGAGGTGCGGGATGTCACCATGCATGCGGATGAGGTGGTACAGATACGGTCATTTGGTGATTTCTTATGTGCACTTGCGAAAAAGGAACAGGAGAGATTGTCGCTTGATACAGAGAAAGAAATGTCGCCTGTTGTGATGTCGCAAAAGGATTATCATAGTCGATGGCAACGGGTATTCGATCGTATTGGCGGCTTGGTGGAAGAATATGCCCCTCCTTTTTCGCAAATGACAGTCATAAAATATCTGGAGCAGCAACTCGAGGATTGGGAGGATGTTTTTTATATGCACGTTGCTAATAGCTCGGCAGTCAGGTTGGCTAATATCTATGCGGGGCACTTCGTTTATTGCAATCGGGGGGTCAATGGCATTGATGGATCATTGTCGACAGCCGTAGGTTTTGCGGCAGCTGTCGATGAGATGGTGCTGTGTGTCATCGGAGATCTTAGTTTCTTCTATGATCAGAATGCCTTATGGAACGCGCATCTTAAAGGTAACTTCCGCATGGTGTTGCTGAACAATAGTGGCGGTGGCATTTTTAGGATGCTGCCTGGATTGGAAACAAGTACTGTGAGAGACGGCCTCGTGAGCGGGGCACACCATACCTCGGCAAAAGGTATCTGTGAACAAAATGATGTAGGTTATTTGCATGCGGAGAATCCTGAATCGATGCGTATGGGAATCATCACGTTGCTCACTGAACATACCTCCAGACCGATGTTGCTGGAAGTATTCACGGATGCCGCTACAGATGCGGAGGCCTTGAAGACGTTCCAACAGTTGGTGAGAGAAGGTATGTATCACATATCATAAGTATCACATATAAATCATCATATCATGAGAGAATGGAAAAAAATCAGAGATTTTGAGGAAATCCTTTTTGAGGAATACCATGGAATCGCTAAAATCACGATCAACAGACCTCGTTACCGGAATGCTTTTACACCTAAGACTACATTAGAGCTGTCACAGGCTTTTGCTTATTGCCGTGAGGCGCAGGACATCTGTGTCGTTCTGCTCACAGGAGCGGGCGACAAGGCTTTCTGTTCGGGTGGTGATATGCATGTGAAGGGCCGTGGCGGATATGTCGATGAGGATGGCGTACCTAGACTGTCGGTCCTTGATGTACAGATGCAGATCAGGAGACTGCCTAAGCCTGTCATTGCCATGGTGAATGGCTATGCCATCGGCGGCGGACATGTGTTGCACTTGGTGTGTGACCTGACCATCGCATCTGAAAATGCTATTTTCGGACAGACAGGGCCCAAGGTGGGGTCGTTTGATGCTGGATTCGGTGCTTCTTATCTGGCGCGCATCGTAGGACAAAAGAAGGCGCGTGAGATCTGGTTCCTCTGCAGGCAGTATTCGGCTCGTGAGGCGGAACAGATGGGAATGGTCAATAAGGTGGTGCCCTTTGATCGTCTTGAAGATGAATGTGTGGAGTGGGCTGAGACCATGATGGAGCGCAGCCCTATGGCACTGAGGATGATCAAGGCTGGACTCAACGCAGAACTTGACGGACAGGCGGGCATCCAACAGTTGGCCGGCGACTGCACCATGCTCTATTATTTCCTCGATGAGGCACAGGAGGGTGGAAAGGCTTTCTTGGAGAAAAGAAAACCTGATTTCAAGAAATATCCCAAAATGCCGTAACAAGGAGATTGCCATGATCAGACTGGACATTTCGGAGCGTACCTTTCATTTCCGTCAGCCTGCAGGCACGTCGAGAGGCGTCTACACTACACGTCATTCGTGGTTTGTCACAGCTACCGATGATCTCAAGCCTGGAAAAAAGGGGATAGGGGAGTGTGCACCGCTTCCCAACCTCAGTTGTGATGACATAGATAATTATGAATGCCTGTTGGCAGAGGCATGCCGTACTGTGATGTCTGCCGGACACCTTGACCATACGTTACTGAGACCTTATCCTTCTATGCTTTTCGGTATCGAAACGGCTTTGATGTCGCTTAATACTGGTAGCCATATCATTTATGATACACCTTTCTCTAGAGGTGAGGAGGGCATCAGGATCAATGGTTTGGTTTGGATGGGCTCGTATGAAGAGATGCTCGCACGGATGGAGGAGAAATTAGAGAAGGGATTCCGCTGTGTGAAAATCAAAATCGGGGCTATCGACTTTGATAGAGAGGTTGATTTGATTGCAAAAATCAGAAAACGTTTCTCGGCTGAAATTATCGAACTTCGTTTGGACGCCAATGGCGCTTTTTCATTGGAGAACGCTTTGCCAAGACTTCAACAGCTTGCCAGATATGATATCCACTCCATCGAGCAGCCCATCCGCCAACACCAATGGAAGGAAATGGCTTATTTATGTAAGGTGTCTCCTATACCCATCGCTCTTGATGAGGAACTCATAGGGGTCAACTTGCCTGATATGAAAGAATATCTGCTCGACACGATTCGTCCGGCATATATTATTCTTAAACCGTCGTTGCATGGAGGCCTTTGTGGGTCAGAGGAGTGGATTAGCATGGCTAGGAATAGAGGCATTGGCTCTTGGGTGACCAGTGCGTTGGAGAGTAATGTGGGATTGTGTGCCATCGCACAATTTGCCGCTTATATGTATGGCTGTCCGCCAGCAATGCCACAGGGACT
>CADCQC010000233.1 GCA_902803455.1 uncultured Prevotellaceae bacterium | reverse complement strand
GCTTCCATGTCAGCACTCCACCGAAATCATAAAAGTTGGCAGTGCCGTTTTTGTAGCCGCTTTTCTCTGGCAATTTCTTGAGCATCCAGTCACTGTAGGTGGTACGGCCGTTCAGCAGCAGTGACACATGTTCCTTCACGATAGGTATCTCAATGTTCGCCTTGCTGGTTAGCGCACCAATGCTTGCCGAACCGGTCAGCTTCTGCATATTGGCCTCCTTGGAGGTCACTTTCAGCACACTGCTTATCCTGCCTCCGTATTCCACGGGAATACTTGACTTGAACAGTTCCACGTCCTCGACTGCATCCGAATTGAATGACGTGAAAAGCCCGAATAGGTGAGACGGATTGTAAACGACGCCTCCATTGAAAAGTATCAGGTTCTGGTCGGTCGCACCTCCTCGTACGTTATATCCGCTTGAAGCTTCTCCGACGGTAGTGACTCCTGGCAGGGAGAGCACGATCTTCATGATGTCCGACTCGCCAAAAGCTGACGGTATGTTCTTGAGCAAAATGGGCTTGAACTTCTCAGAACCCATCATCATGTTGTTCACAGCCGACGGACGGCCACCGACAACCACTATCTCGTCCAATTCCTGGTCATCGGCAATGCTTGCCCTTGCTTTCTTCACACCAGGCACGATATAGGTCCTCGTCTTGCTCCTTGTCGAAGCCATTGCCAATGCAGCAGAGTCATTATCAAGGACAGGTATGCCGGCAACGAGCGGAATGTCGGTGCTCGCCACTGCCTTTTCATCTATTGACAGTGCTGGGTGTTGAACAATCTTCCTGCCTCTCACTTTCTGCCTCTCATCATCGTATTTTGGCATGGGAGTGCCCGAAACACTTTCAATAACTTTCGTAAGGCTTCTCTCACGCTCTTTACTTGAGAAGGAAAGATGGTTCTTCCTCGCATACTGCTTTATGGGCTTTTTCTGTGCAGGAAAGAGCTTTGCAACATCGGATGCGCGCTTCACATGGTGCATTTCTCCATCAGGGGTGATGAGCGTATAATGCTCCAAAGTGCTGAGCGTCTTCACAAATTTTTTTACTCCAACATTTCTGTCACCGCTGTTGATCTTCCACACACTATGATAGAGACGGATGCCATTGGCGCTGCCATCACTTAGCAGATACGCATATCTTGTGCTGTCTTCCGGGTCATGCACATACCTGTGGCCATCCATCTCAAACCAGTCAACGTATTCTTGTTCTGGAAAACATAATAAATTGCTCACAGGGGTAAGAACCGCCACTGTCTGCTTGAATTGGTCAAAACGGAGTTGCACATTGTCGTACACCACACCATAATAGCTGATGCTGCCTGAATATGTATTTGTGTTTTCGTTATAATAGGGGCAGTCTTGCCACAACCTTGGTTGGTAGTATTGTGGCTCAAGTGGTCCAACGTACAGGCGAGCATAATCAGAAGCAGAGGAAATATGCTCCTGGGCTACTATGTTCTGTATGACAGCCATCATACAGATAATAATTGACAAATACTTTTTCACGTCTTTATATTTGGGAATTATATACCTGTTGTCCCCGCTCACCAAATACATAATTTCATATATATACTTTATTTTACAAGAAAAAGTAATAAACTTAGAAATATGAAACAAACTATTATTTTACTATGGCATTCGTCGATGTTTCATTCCAAGATAAAGGTCTTGCTTTGCAGATCCTCGCTGTTGGGGCCTACCATTAGCGTGAACTCTCCTGGCTCGGCCACGTGGCGCAGGTCGGCATTGTAGAACTTCAGCAATTCCTCGTCCACTTCGAAGGCAACAGTCTGTTGCTCCCCGGGCTCGAGGTGGATGCGTCGGAAACCCTTCAGTTCCTTGATGGGGCGTGCGATGGAGGCTGCGGTGTCGTGGATATACATCTGCACGATCTCGTCACCAGCACGGCGGCCGGTATTCGTCACGGTCACCCGTGCCTCTATTTTTCCACCAGAGCTGAACTTGTCGCTGCTGAGCGACAGCGGGCCATACTGGAAGGTGGTGTAGGTCAAGCCATAGCCGAAGGGGAACACGGCAGTGCCGTCGATGTCAGTGTAGTTGGTGGCGTATTTGCTGAACCATTTGCTGATAGGACGGCCGGTTACCATATGGTTGTAGTAGAACGGCTCCTGACCAGTGGTCTGTGGAAACGAGGTGGTGAGTTTGCCGCTTGGACTTGCATCGCCGAAGAGCACATCGCAGATGGCATCGCCACCCTCACTACCGCCAAACCATACGTTGAGGATGGCGGGGATGTTTTCCTTCACCCATTTCATCACCACGGGACGGCCGGTGAAATACACCACTACGACGGGCTTGCCAGTGGCCTTCAATGCCTTCAACAGGCGTAGCTGCGTCCCGGGAAGGCTGATGTCGGAGCGACTCGCACTTTCTCCGGTCATCTCCTGCGACTCTCCGATGGCGGCAATGATGACATCGGCATCAGAAACTGTTTGGAGCGCCTCCTTGAGCAATTCGGCTTCGGAGCGTGGGTCGCGGATGCCGGTGTCGAAAACTTCCCAGTTGGCTTCTATCTGTGCGTCTTCGTGAATGTTGCTTCCTTTGGCATATACGATCTCGGCTTGCTGACCCAAGGCGCGGCGCATGCTCTCCAAAAGGGTGGAGAACTCATTCGGGTTGGTGTTGGCTGTGGGTGCCCAGTTGCCGCGCATATTTTTAGGCGCGTGGGCCATGGGACCCACGAGGGCTATCTTGCCTTTCTTCTCGAGGGGCAGCAGTTGGTTGTCGTTCTTCAGCAAAACAAAACTTTCTGCCGCTATCTGGCGGGCAAGTGCGCGGGAGGCATCGGTGTAGAGCACGTCTTTCCGTTTTTTCGGTGGCATGCTGCAATAGCGGTAGGGATCTTCGAAGAGCCCCAAGTCCCACTTCGCTTCCAGCATGCGACGGCAGGCAGTGTCAATCTGATGCATTGTCACCAGCCCTTCTTCCAACGACTTCTTCAGCGTACCCACAAAACCGCGGGAGCACATGTCAAAGTCGGTGCCGGCTGCCAGTGCACGGGCAGAACAGGTTTGGAGGTCGCCGCAACCCCAGGCGAGCATCTCACCAATCGAACCATAGTCGGTCACCACGAAGCCTTTGAAGTTCCATTGCTCGCGCAACAGGCTAGTCAGCAGCCAACTGCTGGCAGTGGCGGGTTCGTAGTCTATCGTATTGAACGATGACATTACGCTGCCCACACCGGCATCCACGGCGGCACGGTAGGGGGCCAGATAGTCGTTATACATCCTCACGCGGCTCATGTCGGTCACGTTGTAGTCCAATCCCGACTCTGATGCACCGTAAAGGGCAAAATGCTTCACACAGGCCATCACCTCATCGGTGGCATATTGTCCGCCGTGGCGCTTGTCGCCTTGGTAGCCCAACACCATGGCTTTGGCCATTTCGCTTCCCAGAAACGGGTCCTCGCCGGCACTCTCTGCGATGCGGCCCCAACGGGCGTCGCGGCTGATGTCGACCATCGGGCTGTAGACCCATGGAATGCCGTCGGCTGTGGCTTCGATAGCGGCTGTGCGGGCAGCCAATTGTACCTTCTCCATATCCCATGTGCACGACATAGCAAGGGGGATGGGAAAGATGGTGTGATAGCCATGGATGACATCGAGGCCAAACAGTAGCGGGATGCCCAAGCGTGATTTCTCCACAGCATATTGCTGCACTTCGCGGATGCGGTCAACACCCATCAGACTGAGGAAACCACCCACCTCGCCATTGAGAATAGACTGGTCTTCCACGCCTTTCTGGCCAGTGCCGGTGTTCAACTGTCCCGCATCCAGGAGATTGAGTTGACCGATTTTC
>CADCQC010000232.1 GCA_902803455.1 uncultured Prevotellaceae bacterium | reverse complement strand
ACTGCGCAACGAAGCCGAGAACGTGAGCGATAAAGCCTGAAAGAACGAAAGCGCTCCCGTGAGGCGTAAATAGACCACCCCGTCGCCCATCAGTTCTGGACGCAAGCCCATGAATTGCAACAAATTCTCAGCAAAGAAGAAGAGCAAGGCGCTGACCGTCAGTCCGAGCAGCAGATTCACCACCAGCGCCATGCCCACCACCTGCACCAACCGCTTGCGCAGTCCTGCCCCGATGTATTGTGCGCAGAGGATGGCCGCACCCATCGAGAAAAACTGATAGACGAGGAACACCAGCGACATCAACTGGTTATCCAGTCCCACTGCCGCCACGCTATTATCGCTGTAGCGGCTCAGCATCACGGTATCCACCGCACCGAGCATCATCACCAATGCAATCTCAATGAACACCGGGATGGTGATGACCTTCAGTTGTTGCTTCAGCGAGTGGTCCGACACGAGAATCTGATTTACCTGATGAAATTCATGAACACATGCTTCTCGTCACGCTGTGGAGCCAATATGCCATTGGCATGGATTTTCTCCAGGAGGAAAGCCATGTTCGTGGCGAGCGTCCGCATGGTCTGCATCCCTTCGGTATCCAGTTTCACCTCCCCCTTGCCCGCTCCGTAAGCGATATTCCAATACTGTGAAGTCACGACAGGCATGTTCATCATCTCAAACATCATGTTCATGGTCTGGAGGGCGGCAGTCGCGCCGCCACGCCGGCAAACGGCCAAGGCCGCAGCAGGTTTGTTTTGTACGAGATGGCCAGCAGAGAAGAACATCCGCTGCATCAAAGAGAGAATACCGCCATTGGGCTGACCATAATAGACGGGTGTCCCCACAATCAGCGCATCAGCCTCCTTCATTTTTTGGGTGATGGTGGCGCAGAGATCATCATCAAAAACGCACCCCTCCCCGTTGTTCTGCCTGCACCCACCACAATTGATGCACATCCGCACCGGTTTACGGCCAATCTGGATAATTTCAGACACCACACCATGTTTCTGTAACTGTGTCTCGATCTCCTTCAAGCAGCAGAAAGTGTTGCCGTCAGTTCTTGGGCTGCCGTTCACCAGTAAGACCTTAGGCGCCTTGCCGTTGGGCCATTCATGTGCGCTTGAAGTCTCTTCTTTTGTCAGCATAGCCGACAGCGGCGTAGCCATGGCAGCTCCAGCCGTAGCAAAAGCCGTCTTCTTTATAAATTCCCGTCTATCCATTATTTCGTATTCAAACAATTAAAACATTGTGCAAAAATAGTAAAAAATCATCAAACAGCCCTATTATAGGAATCAACATTTGAGGAAATGTGGTGATGTGGAAATGAGAAAAGATTAAAAAGGCATCATAAAACGTTGACTTTTTCGATTAGTTTTTCGTATATTTGCAGTTTAAAACGACATTCCTCATTCATCAAATCCATTTATGCATGAAAGCAGAAGAGAAACGCAATGAATTATTGGCTGCGAAACTGATCAAGAATCTGGAGCGCCGCCATTTCGACGCCTATTATTGCCGTCAGGCGGCCGACATCATCGAAAAAGTCAAGGAACTCATCCCTTCCGGCAGCAGCATCACCTGGGGCGGTTCGATGAGCATCCGCGACATCGGTCTGACACAAGCCCTGAAAGACGGCACCTATCAAGTATTCGACCGCGATGACGTGACCACCCCCGAGGAAAAGCTGCAAATCTACCGCAAGGCCTTCGAGGTAGATTATTACCTGGCCAGCGCCAATGCCCTCTCAGAAGACGGCGTGCTGGTGAACATCGACGGCACAGGCAATCGTGTGGCCGCCATCACCTGGGGTCCCAAGCATGTGATCTTCGTCATCGGCCTCCATAAGGTTGCCCAAGACGTGGAATCCGCCTTGAAGCGTGCCCGTAGCACCGCCTCCCCCATCAATGCCGCCCGTTTCGACATCCAGACACCCTGTCATGCCGATGGTATGTGCCACAACTGCAACTCACCCCAAAGTATCTGTAATTACATCCATTTCCTGCGCAATTCCTATCCAGCCCACCGACATATAGTCATTCTGACCGATCTGCCATTAGGCTACTGATATTTGTATTCCTTCCCATGATTGTCTGTATAGCAGAGAAGCCCAGTGTGGCGAAAGACATTGCCCGCATCATCGGAGCCACCAGTCAGAAGAACGGTTACATGGAAGGTAACGGTTATCAGGTGACCTGGACGTTTGGACACCTGTGCACGCTGAAGGAGCCAGATGACTATACCCCCCAATGGAAATTCTGGGCACTCTCCACCCTGCCCATGATCCCCCAACGTTTCAGCATCAAGCTCATCGATGACGAAGGCATCCGACGGCAGTTTGCCATCATAGAGCAGTTGATGCAGAAAGCCGACGGCATCATCAACTGCGGTGATGCCGGCCAGGAAGGAGAACTGATCCAGCGCTGGGTGATGCAGAAAGCCCAGGCGAAATGTCCCGTCAAACGACTGTGGATCTCGTCGATGACCGATGAGGCCATCCGTGATGGTTTCCGTACGCTGAAGGAGCAGTCTGTCTACGACCCCCTCTATCGTGCCGGTCTCTGCCGAGCCATCGGCGACTGGATTCTCGGCATGAACGCCACCCGCCTCTACACGCTGAAATACGGGCACAACAGACAAGTATTGTCGATAGGCCGTGTGCAGACCCCTACCCTAGCCTTGATTGTCAACCGCCAGAAAGAGATCGACAATTTTGTGCCGGAGCCCTATTGGGTGCTGTCGACCATCTACCGTGACACGTTGTTCACAGCCACGAAAGGCAAATTCCTCACCAAGGAAGAAGGCGAGCAATCGTTTGCCCTCATCCAGGACAAGCCTTTTACTGTGACCGATGTACAAAAGAAGAAAGGGACGGAAGCGCCCCCTCATCTTTACGACCTCACGTCTCTGCAAGTGGATTGCAACAAGAAGTTCAGTCTGAGTGCCGACACCACCTTGAAAATCATCCAGACCCTCTATGAGCGCAAGTTGACCACCTATCCCCGTGTCGACACGCAATACCTGAGTGATGACATCTATCCCAAATGTCCCATGATCCTTCAAGGTCTGAAAGGTTATGAGGCATGGACAGCCCCCCTCTTTGGCGCCCCCTTGAAGAAAAGCAAAAAAGTGTTTGACACCTCAAAGGTGACCGACCACCATGCCATCATCCCCACGGGAGTGGCCGCCACCGGTCTCACCGATCTGGAGCGTCATGTCTATGATCTGGTGACCCGTCGTTTTATCAGCGTCTTCTATCCCGACTGCCGTTTTACGACGACCACCGTACTGGGACAAGTTGATAAGATTGATTTCAAGACCACCGGCAAGCAGATACAAGATCCTGGGTGGCGCGTGCTGTATCAGAAAGACGTGCAGACAATGACGGATGAGGACAAGAACAAGGATGATGAGGAGAAGACCCTGCCCAATTTTGTGAAAGGCGAGAGCGGTCCCCATACCCCCACACTGACAGAGAAGTGGACCACCCCACCGAAATACTATACCGAAGCCACCCTGCTCCGCGCCATGGAGACCGCCGGCAAATTTGTGGAAGATGAGGAATTGCGTACGGCCTTGAAAGAGAACGGTATCGGTCGTCCGTCATCACGCGCCGGCATTATCGAGACCCTTTTCAAGCGCCGCTATATCCGTCGGGAACGGAAGAACCTGTTGGCCACCGCCACAGGCATCGAACTGATCGACACCATCAAGGAAGAACTGTTGAAGAGTTGCGAACTCACCGGCATCTGGGAAAAGAAGCTGCGCGATATCGAGCATGAGCGATATGACGCCGGACAGTTTATTGAAGAACTGAAACGACAGATCAGTGAGATTGTCATCCAAGTGTTGAGTGACCCCAGTAACCGCCGTATCACCATTGTGACGGATGCGGAATTGAACAAGAAAAAGAAAAGAGCACCATCGGCACGGCCTGCGACACCACCACCTGCGGCACCACCACCTGCGACATCATCTCCTTCGACATCATCTGCGACACCACCACCTGCAGCACAACCAACGGCATCCCCTGTAGCCGACCCGTTGGTCGGACAACCTTGTCCTATCTGTCATCAAGGAACCATTATCAAAGGCAGGACCGCATACGGATGCAGCAGATGGAAGGAAGGCTGCAACTACCGACAACCGTTTTAGGCATGAAGAGCGGTCTCTACATCCATATCCCCTTCTGTGCAAGCAGATGTATCTATTGCGGTTTCTATTCCACAACCCTCCACGAACTGCAAGAGTTATATGTCGACACACTCATCCAAGAGATGCAGATGCGACAGACACCGCCATTACAGACCATCTATCTCGGAGGCGGCACCCCCTCCCAACTCAGCAGCGGACAACTACACCGGTTGTTTGACGCCATTTTTCAGACCTATCCCGTGGAATCCGATGCAGAGATCACCATCGAGTGCAACCCCGATGACCTCACCACCGACTATCTCACCTTGCTCGCCACTCTCCCCGTCAACCGAGTGAGTATGGGCATCCAGACTTTTGACGACCAGCGACTGCGCTATCTCCACCGCCGCCACACCTCATCGCAAGCCATCAACGCCGTGGAAGGACTGCGCCGTTCGGGGATCGACAACATCAGTATCGACCTGATGTTTGCCTTTCCTGATGAGACCCTCTCTGAATGGCAAGCCGACCTGCAGCAAGCCCTTGCACTGGGTGTGGAGCATATCTCCGCCTATAGTCTCATGATAGAAGAAGGCACTCCCCTCTACCGCCTTTATCAAGCGGGAAAAATCTCCGAGATAGACGAAGATACCTACGTGGAGATGTACGACCTGTTGGTCAGCACCCTGGTCGAAGCAGGCTACGAGCACTATGAGATCAGCAATTTCGCCCGTCCAGGCCGCCAATCCCGTCATAACAGCAGTTACTGGAATGACACCCCTTATATCGGATTAGGTGCCGCCGCCCATTCCTATGACCTGGTGTCACGACAGCACAACGTGGCCGACGTAAAGCAATATATCGATAGCATCCGTCAGGGCCATTTTCCATCGCAACGTGAGATGCTCACCCCCACCGATCATTATAATGACCTCATCACCACAGCACTTCGCACCTCGTCAGGCATCAGCCTGTCATCCGTGCGCACCCGTTTTGGCCATTCATTCCTCACCTATCTCCTCCGTCAGGCTACATCGTCGATATCCCACGGGTGGCTGACCACCGACGGAGATCACCTTCATCTGACCCGTAAAGGCATCGCTGTGAGTGACACGGTGATGAGCGACCTCATCATGCTGGCAGACGAAACGCCAACAACATAAAGCACGGTATTCAACTACTTTTAGCAAATTATTATACTATTTATAGTAAGTTTTAAACTATTAAAGCCCAATAATAACCCATTAAAGCCCAATAGTAACCTATGGAAACAAAAGAGCAAAATTTT
>CADCQC010000231.1 GCA_902803455.1 uncultured Prevotellaceae bacterium | reverse complement strand
GCACATCTTTTCCGAGACAGCCTTCCAGCGCATCTTTTCCGAAACGGCCTTCCAGCACCGTATAACAATAACGGGGCACAGCTATCTGCGAGGCACTGGCAAGCAGCCGCGACACTTCTGCCACCGTACGCTCGTCGGGCGTCTCCTTCCCATACCCCATCTGCCGATACACTTCCTCGGGATGGATATGAAGACATTCTAGAGAGAGCCGTTTCTCAAACATACATAATATCTTTTGGGGTGAGCAAACTTTTTTACTATCATCAGTGCATACGCAGCGTTGCTTGGGTTATCTGCTCATTGGCCTTTCAGACCGAATGAATCAAAGCACTTGCGCTAGATGCCTCCTTTTCAGAAAAATAGTCCATAAACGCTGCGCATGATGCCACCCAGCCATTCTGGGAAAACCCAAAAGAACAGGACAATGAAGATAAAGCCTATCCAGCCACAAACCCTGGTGAAACTGGGCGATGGCTTCTTGCCTGACATGATCTCGTAGAGCGAAAACACGATCGATCCACCGTCAAGAGGATAAACGGGCAGCATATTCAATAAAGCAATCAGCAAAGACATGGCGGTCAACTGCCTGATGAAATCATCATATTCAAAAGAGATAAATGGCAAGGAAAAATAGAGGATGACAAATGTCGCAATATTAAACAGCACCCCTCCAGCCGAGATCAACAGGCGCTGCCACGCAGGTTTATCCTCGATATAAGGTGAGGAGAAATGGGCTGATGATGAGGTGTCGGATTCAACAGAAGGTGAGGTCCTCACACCTGATTCCCGCGATTTGAACACGGTCACTCCACCCAGGGGAAGAACGCCCAAACTCCATCTGATGTCTCGCCACGAACTGCCCCCTTCTACTTTTCGGGGCTTATAACTGACAAACGAGAGAAAAAACACCTGCATCTCCTTGACAATGCACCCAAAAGACTTGCCGACTATCACATGTCCCAACTCGTGAATAACCACTACGATGGCCAGACAAAGATAGACGTTCCAGTCATCTGAGAGGATATCGCTCCCTTCAGTAAACCAAAGAAAGAAGGCCACTCCCAAAAGTAGGTTCAACCAATTGAAAGTCAGACCGTCACGCGGCCCTTCAACATGGTTATTGATCTGATTCTCATTCATATTTATATAAAAGGATTTTACAACTGAGTGTTCACTCTCCCCAAGAGCTCTAAGTTCCTTAAAGACCCTAAGATCCCTAAGTTCTCTAAGTTCCTAAAAGGCCAATAGCCCGGCAAAGATAATACAAAAAAATGAGAAAACCTTACTCTTTGTTTATCTCTTCACCACACACAATAATCACCTCTTCACCCACACACTGATAGTCTTTTGATAAATCAACATCAACATTTGCCATTTTCACCGGCCATTCTTCCACAATTCAGAAAAATCATTTAATTTTGTAGTCGCCTAATCTTCATCCATTTTCTATTATACCATCCCTTCACTGAAATACAATAAAAAAACATCTAATAACCCAACATCCATTATGAGAAAAATCCGACTTCTAATGCTGCTGCTGACCCTGACGGCCATCACCGCACAGGCACAACGCACCACCGACTTGCTCGACAGAGGACTTGTCGCCGTGCCCTCCGGCTCAGGCAGTTTCATCAGCTGGAGAATTTTTGGGGAAGAATACTACGACACCCAGTACAACATCTACCGCAATGGGACACGCATCAACTCCACTCCGCTCAGCGTGTCATGTTTCAGCGATCCGAGCGGGATACCTGGTTCACGCTATCAGGTGGCGGCCGTCGTCAGAGGCGTGGAACAGGAGAAATGCGCCGAGGTGGCACGGCTCTCCAGACAATACCTGGAGTTCCCCGTCAAACCCATCTTGTCACGACGGGGCACCGACATCACCAAAGACTATAACATCAACGACATCGCACTGGCTGACGTCGACGGCGATGGCGTATCGGAATTCCTCGTCAAACGCAACTACGGCCTCGACAGCGATGCTACAGGTCCCTGTCCCGTGGCCAACGACTCGGCATACAACTTCCTCGAGTGCTACAACATCAAGGGAGAGCGGCTGTGGTATATCGACCTCGGACCCAATATGTGCAGCGGTCCCGATGAGCAATACGACATCGTGGGATATGACTGGGACGGCGACGGCAAGGCCGAGGTGCTCATGAGAGGCGCCGACAACATGATCATCTATCATAGCGACGGCACCAAGACGGAAGTGGGCAACATGAAGGTGAACACCCGCAACACCATCACCCACACCGCCAACATGACCTACACCAACACCGGAGCGGAATACCTGCTCTATATGGAGGGAGCCACGGCAAAACCCTACGCCATCGGTCCGAGTGGCGCGAAATGGATGAGTTATCCGTTGCCCAGAGGCAACGCCAACGACTGGGGCGACGGCTACGGCCACCGTTCCACCAAGCACTATTTCGGCGCACCCTTCCTCGATGGCCGACATCCCTTCATCTTCCTCGGACGCGGGTGCTACACGAAGCACCACATGAAGGCGTTCTCCGTCGATCCCAACACGCACCTGCTCACCCTCTACTGGGAATGGGAAAGCGGATCGTCAGGACCTTACTTCGGACAGGGATACCACAACTACGGCATTGCTGACGTAGACTGGGACGGTCGCGACGAGATCGTCTTCGGCTCTATGGTCATCGACGACAACGGAAAAGGTCTGTCGACCACCGGACTGGGACATGGCGATGCCCAGCACTGCAGCGACTTCGACCCCTACCGCCACGGACAAGAGATCTTCGATTGCAACGAGGACAGACCGGCAATGAACTACCGCGACGCCACCACATCAAAAATCTATTACCGTCTGCAGTCAACCAGCGACGACGGCAGGGCTGTCTGCGGCAACTTCTCCAACGACTATCCGGGATGCATCGGGCATTCCTCGCAGTCGGGTGTCATCTCTACCGTCGCCGATAAGGTGATCACCGGCGCACCGTCGGGTTTTGCCATGAACTTCCGCATCTACTGGGACGGCGACCTGCTCGAGGAGGCTCTCGACGGAGCCAGCAGCCGTGAGGGAGCCAGCCATATCTTCAAGGCCGACGGCACCTCTGTCTTCACCGCTTCCGGCACCGCCAACTGCAACTGGACGAAGAACACCCCTTCGGCTACCGGCGACATCCTTGGCGACTGGCGGGAGGAGATGGTGCTCCGCACCGCCGACAACAAGTATATCCGCGTCTACACCACCGACATTCCCACCACATGGCGCAACTACACGCTGTGGCACGACCACCAGTACCGCCAGGGCATGGTGTGGGAGTCGATGGGATACAACCAACCGCCTCACGCCAGTTATTTCCTCGGTGAACTGGAGAATATCACCGTGGCTCCTCCCCCACTCACCATGACGGGGCGCACCGAGATCGCCAACGGCGGCACCATCGGCAGCGAGCACAATGGCAAGCATGTCATCGTCTGCGAGACCAACAACACGACAGTCAACATCAGCGAGGGTGCCAACCCATGGGTGGCCACCTTCAACGTACCGTCTTGGATACAGGGCACCAACAGCACCAACTTGGCCGGCAACCCGACGCTCGTCCGCACCTATTACACCTGCAACGTGGAGGGAGGTGCCTTCGGCGGCGACACACGACTGGTGAAACAGGGTGACGGCATCCTCTGTCTGCCAAAGGTGGAGATGAAGCACAGCGGCAACACTGACATCTGGGCAGGCACACTGAATTTCGACGGGTCCATGCTCCTCTCCCCGCTCTGGCTCAACAGATTCGCAGAACTCAACAGCGACGGCGGTATCTTCAGAAGCATCAAGATGGACTACGCCTCCATCCTCAGACCCGGTGGCGCCGACAAACGGGGCGACATCAGCGTGGATACCCTGCGGTTGGGATTCGGCGCAAGAATCTGCATCGACATCTTCGATGACCTCTCCGCCGACCAGGTGAACGCCAAAGTGGTGACCATCGAGAAGAAAGACTGGAAATACGGACCGGAATACTCATCGCCCGTGGTGGAGTTCATCAACCACAACGCCGATGGACCGGTGACAGGACGCTACATCATCGGACGGGCCGACAACATCGAGGGTGAACTCAGCAACCTGCGCATCGAAGGACTGGGTTCCAAGAAGAAGTCGACCATCTCATTGGAGAACGGCATCCTCTACCTCGACATCCTCGACATGCGCGGCAATACCGATATCGTGTGGACAGGAAAAGAGAGCGGCACCTGGGAGAACGGCGGGGCTTTCAACTTCATCAACAGCAACGGTGAGGAGGAAAACTTCGTCAGCGGCGACAAGGTGATCTTCAACGACAATACCAGCCAGTTCACCGTCACCCTCAATGGTGAGATAGAGGCCGACAGCGTGATCATCGACAACACCCAGAACTATATCTTCAACGGCGAGGGATCGCTCGTGGGCAACACCACCCTGGTGAAGAGAGGAACGGGATCAGCTACCATCATGAACATCAACAGCTACAAGGGTGGCACACGCATCTCCGAAGGCACGCTCATCGTCTCCACATTGGCCAACGCCACACAACAGAAAGGTAACCTCGGCGGTACGGTGAACATCGCTAATAAGTTCATCATCGAGAACGGTGCCGAACTGCGCACGTCAGCAGCTGTGACCAACGGTTCGCCCATCCAGTTCTCAAGCCTAGAAGGTGGAACCATCAACAACATGGGTGACTTCATCGTCGACAAGGCCATGTCGGGTTCCATCCTCACTAAGAAAGGATCGGGATGGATGAAACTCAACGTGTCGAACAACAGTCTGCAGCGCCTGGTCATCGCTGGCGGCACCGTACAGTGCATCAACGCCAACGTACCGGCACAGACAGTCGAGTTCCAAAACGGCACGCTCTACGAGAACACCAGTACAAGCTACAATATCAATGTGCCGCAAAACAAGAAGGGTACCTGGCGTCTCATCGACAGAGGCTCCTTCAGCAACCGCCTCACCGGCGGCGGAAACCTCACCATCTACTGCCCAGTGGTCGTCGGCTCAGGATGGAACGCCACCCGCACACAGATCACCGGCAACTGGTCGGAGTTTGAGGGCACCGTCACCTGTCAGGTGCACAGCAGCGACACCCGCTTCACCCTCGACAACAGTTATGGCATGCCGAAGGGCACCCTCTTCATCCCCACGGGTGTGGAGGTGCAAAACAGCGGCAAGACATACCGCATCGGTCGACTGGGCGGACAAGGGGCGCTTGGTGGGACCTGTTCCTTCTCCAACAACGGTGGTGGCGGCATCAACACCTGGACTGTGGGCGACGACACCAACTGGTCATGGGGTGGAAAAGTGACGTCCAACGCCAACTTCACCAAGGTGGGTGAAGGAAAGATCACCTACAACGGCACGAGCGACAACACCGGAGCCTTCACCATCAACGAGGGTGAGTTCTGCTTGTCGAATGGCGTGCCGGGAACGGGAAGGTTGATCGTGGCACAGGATGCGATCCTGTCGGGTACTAACAACGACAAGAAAAGCTTCGCCAACTCCTCCATCACCATCAACGGTACGTTGCGCCCGGGCGCACAGCCTGTCTCCTACTCCGGACAGCTCTATTTCGGACAGAAAAACGTGACCATCGGCAGCACCGGTGTCTATGAGGTGAAGGCCAAGAAATGCGCCACCGCCACAGACCCTGGCTGTACCTCCATCTGCGACGTGGGCACCCTGACCATCAACGGCACCATCCGCGTCACCGTCGCTGAGACACACACCCTGAAGGCTGGTGACAGCATCCGCATCTTCAAGGCATCGGCCCTCAGCGGCACCCCGATACTTGACTTGCAACCAGGCATCGTCTGGGACGACTCCCGCATCAGCGAGGGTCTGCTCTTCATCGTTTCCGTTTCCGACGGCATCGCACTGCCGACAACCGTCCGCCACAACACTGGCGACATCTACGACATTCACGGACGCATTGTCCGCCAGTCCGACACCAACGGCGTGCCTGCCTCCACCGAAGGTCTCCCCGCCGGCATCTACATCAGAAACGGACGTAAGATCATTGTGAAGTAACGTAGTACGCAATCTTTACACCATGACAAAGGCCGAACGGAATGTTCGGCCTTTGAGCATTTATTTATAAAATTGAGCTCTTATTTTTACAAAAGGAGGGCGGTTATAGACTATCCACCAAAATCTGCAAGATGTCGGATTCGCTGAGCGGAGCCCATGCTTCGTCCAGTCCCTCATTGACGGCGACATGGTGGGCCATCTCAGCAAGGCGGCTCTCGTCAATGCCTACCTCGCGTAGATGCATGGGAATATCCATGCTCTCGAAGAACTGGTAGGTGGCCTCTATGGCCCTTTCGGCAATCTCCTGCTTTGGCAACGAGACATCGATACCGAATACGTTGATGCCATATTTCACGAATCGGTCTATGGTATGTTCGTTCAATATGTGGCGCATCCATCGTGGGGTGACGATGGCGAGTCCCACTCCGTGCGTGATGTCGTAGTAGGCACTCAGGGCATGCTCGATGCTGTGGCATGGCCAACCACTATCACTGTTGCCCAGCGACAGGATGTCGTTGCAGCCGTAGGTGCAGCAGAGCATCATCTCGGCACGAGCAGTATAGTCTTCGGGATTCGCCAGACATTTGGGGCCATTCACCATCAGACTTTTCAGCATCGACTCGCAGAAGCCGTCGTTGAGCAAGGTGGTCTCGCCAGTGAAGTACTGCTCCATGACGTGGTTCATGGCATCGGCACAACCGGCGGCAGTCTGCATCTTCGATACGGAGAAAGTGTCATCTGCCGCAGTCAGCCCCTGACCCCGAAAAACCACAGTTTGGCATCCGCCTTATGTCCTCCACATGCGAAGAACTCAGTTATAAGTATATGTGGGGCCAGAACATGATGCTCGGCACGTTCCAAAGTCGTAAAATACAGGAGGAATAACCTTACAAATTCCCCGTTTTATCTCTATTTAAATGAGGTTGACTGAAAGGAAAATCAGTCAACCTTTACAAACTCGAGTTTTTCGTCATCATTTTCATCCATCTGGACTTTCATGGTGGTAGCGGTCATCTCGGTAATGATCATTTTGCCTTCTGCAGGGACCTCTTTTGTCATCTCACCCTTCGACTCATTGATTTTCTCTTGAATAAGATTCCTTATGCCTGTCTCCAACTCTTTGTTGTTTTTCATCTGCTCAGCCATCTCGCCCTTGAAATTCAGTTTGTCAATAATGATATTGGCCTTGTCGGGATTGAGCTTGAAAGGGAGGGCATTGCCATTCTTCTCTCCAAAGGTACCATCTATATTCAAATGAAACTGCATTTCCACCTCTTCGGCTTCTTCCATGCTGACGAACATTTCCATCAACAAGGTCTTGTCGGCTTTGAAAGTCATTTCAATGGTCAACGTGCCTTCTTCTTTCGTTTTCTGTTGGGTACGCCATTTGCCCAAAACGCTTTGTGCTGAGAGCCCCATGGCAAAACACATGATGAGACTAAATAAAACTAAAGTTCTTTTCATTTTTCAAGAATTGTTTAAAGTGATAAAATGGATTGATCTTTGATCATCTATTGATTGATGTAGCATTTTTGAAAATGACTTGCATTTTTTGGAAATGACTTGCAAAAGTAGCAAATAAAAATATAAAAGAAAGAAAAAAGTTACAGAATCATTTCTTGCGTGAATAAAAAACCCGGATTCATTCGCTCCCAGTCCTATCCATTCCGTATGTTGCGTTGGTAACGCAACATACACGACTACGAAAAGTAAAAAAAATGTCCATCAAATGTTGTCGTTTTAATATTTTTTATCTATTTTTGCAGATAATCTGAAACAAAACTTGCAAAAACACACTCGGTGATACTTGCAAAAGCACAACAGGTGAGAGAAAACTACCAAGAAAAAGCGTTACTTGACAATCTACCTCAAAAAACAAGTAGACCCCCACGCCTTTTTCTTGCTTCAACCTTAATAAATACATGCCACTACTCGGGCGGTCAGAAGGCACAACGGAATAACACTCATGAAAAAGACCTTGAAATGTCTGATTTTTCTATTGATGACCTGTTATTCATCATGGTTATCAGCACAAAGCAATCCGGTTTTGGTATTATGGCATACCGACGGCTCCACGACCGATGTGGAACTGTATCTGCAGCCGAAGGTGCAGTTTAGTGACGGGAAAATACTCATCACATCGTCCGTGCTCGACATGGAGTATCCGGCATCAGAGATCGTACGTTTCACTTACAAGGGAGGTGAGACCAGCATCGATGCTCCACAAGATGTCGCTTCCTTCTCAAAAGAGGGAGAGCGTATCATCTTTCATGGAGTGAAAGACCCGAAACAGGTGTCTGTCTTCACGTCCACCGGAATGAGCGTGCCTGCCCGCGTGACCACCGCCGGCGACGGGGTGGCACTGATCCTGTCATCTATCCCCAGAGGGGTGTTCGTGCTCTCTGTCAATGGCAAAAACTATAAAATCTCGCACTCATGAAAACCACACGCTATAGCCTGCTTTTGCTGCTGATACTCGCCACCTGTAGTGTCACAGCGCAAAACACTGTCTATGTGTATCGCAACGACGGTAAGTTCAACGCCTTTTTCATGGAAGAGGTCGACAGCATCGTCTACAGTCAGATTGACATCGACAGCATCATGCACGAGAACTATGTCGTACAGGAGATCCACACCCCCGACAGCATCTACCGCATCCCACTCAATGCCATCGACAGCATCGGATTCATCCAGCCAGAAACCATCTATGAGAAAGATGTCGTGCACTTGGAAGGCGAATACCTCGACAACATCGTTGAAGTGAATGGTTTCCAACTGGTGTTTTCTCCTACCACACCTGCCAACCTGCTTCCCCAAGTAGGCGACAAGTTGGCTGCCCTTGAACAGACCTCAGTCTTCCCGTTGGGCTTTACAGGCCAAGTGGCAAAAATCTCCACCACAGAAAAAGGTTTTGTCTATGAGTGTGACACCCTTTATTTATTTGATGTCGCATCCAAGTATTACAGTCTGATAGAGTTAACCAACGCTGAGGATACGTTAGAAAGATGGAACATCAAGAGAGACGACCAAGGCTACACAAAACTACCGCTTCCAGCCAGAATTCCAATAAATTTTAGTCTGGCTACAGGTTACAGCCCCACTGAGCTTGAAGAACTTGTTTCTTTTGGTGCAGGCTTTACAGCAGATGGTAATATTGAGCCCATTATTAGGGTAAAAAGGTCTGCTGGATTAGATAAAATAATAAACTTGTTTGACATCAATGTTGATTACGACAGTGACATCAAAACGAATCTCGACATAAGTCTGTTATTACAACTTAACTCTGGTAACCCAATACCCATCTTCTATATCCCCGTTCCGATATGTGGTATTCCTTTCTATATTGAGGGAGGCATAGAATATAATATCAGTGGAGAGGTAGGCTTAAAAATGAATTATCAAGAAAGAGGGCATTATACAGGTAATTTTGCTTTTAATCCGTTAGAACTCATAGACCCAATAGACCCAATAAACCCATTCCCAATAAAGAATCCATTTAGAATAGAAACTGACACGAAAGAGATCCTATATCGCCATTTTAGTTTTGATGTTATTACTGGTGATATTAGTGCTAAAATCGGAGGATTTGTGGATTTTGGATTGGACTTAAAATTTGTCAAATTGGGAGTTGAATTTGGATTGGGACTACAGGGAGAAATAGGTGAAATTAACAAACCAAATGTCACATCACAATTTGTCGCAGATATTATGAAACCTATCAACAACTCCGACTTCTATGATAAATATATTGACAAATATAAAGCGGTTATCAAGCCCTATATTGGAATTTTAGGTTTTTTAAGAATTGGAAAAGACAAGAATAACTCAACAGTGGAACAAGATAAAAAATGGTGGGAAAACATTTGTGATAAATTAAATGGATGGGAAGGCAATATCGGAGGGGAGTTTGATTTTGATGTAAAATTTTTCGAGACCTATATGTGGCCTGTTTTTGAGACTGCGGAAAACACCCGTAAAGGGCATGATTGGACCATCAAAATGGATCTTCCAAAGAATTGCAGTGTTCCCACCAAACTCGGTTTCTCACTATATGACGAAGATGACCAACACATAACAGACATCTATTGTGATGATGATGATGATGATAAGAATACCAAATTATTCTACACCATATTCACGACACTCCCTGGTGCTGTTCCCATTCCAATCCCAAAGAAGTCTATGGAATTCTATAAAGGAACATTCTCCAATTTGAATTATGATAAGCAACTGAAAGTATATCCTTTATTTACTTTTTTAGGAAAGAAAATACTGGGTTCGCCTGTCGTCACGATGAACATGTGTCCTGACGATCACCATCCTCATGCCTTAGACTTAGATTTGCCCGACGGCAAGTTGTGGGCTTGCTGCGACGTGGGTGCCAACGCGCCTGGTGAGAAAGGCAATTATTTTGCCTGGGGTGAGACCACGACCAAATCGTCGTATGATGAAGAGTCATACCGCTATTATGATAACGAGACATTTGAGTATGTGAATATCGGCAAAGAAATAGGAAACACGAGATATGATGTGGCAAAATCCAAATGGAAAGGAGATTGGCACATGCCCACTTCCAACGACATTAACTATATGTTTAAATTGTGTAAGAAAAAACTATTTGTATTAGACGGTGTGAAGGGGATCTTGTTTACAGGAACCAACGGTCAATCCATCTTCTTCCCCTTTGCCGGTGACATGCATGACAATCAACTCCAAGGAGAAGGTCAATATGGCTATTATTGGTCAGCGACACAGGCTCCCGGCTATGATTCCGGTGCTTACAACTTCTTTATCACCGATAAGCCTTCCGCCACGCTCAACTATGGACGACGGCATCTGGGTCGCACGGTGAGACCAGTGTGCGACTACAAGAAGCCTGAGGATAAAGAATAATGATCTGATGAAACATGAAAAAACGAAAGATATGAAGACGATAAGAAAACATTGGATAGCGCTGCTCATGCTGATGGCCACATGGCCGGCG
>CADCQC010000230.1 GCA_902803455.1 uncultured Prevotellaceae bacterium | reverse complement strand
TGGAACATCGTGGGCAACTCCTTCCAGCGCATCGTTGAGGGCGCGCTGACCGACGTCTCCGCAAATGAGGAGACGGGTGACGAAGAGGAGCCCGTGAAGGACAACGTGGCAGGCGTGGTGGTGTTCTCCGGCGACTATGCTGCTGGCGACTTCACGCTGGGCGGCTGTCCGCAGAACACGGCGAAGATCGGCGACCCGCGCTGGCTGACGGATGCAGTGGATGGTATTGACCAGGCACGGATGAACGGTATGGAGGATGGTGCTGTCTATAACCTCAACGGACAGAAGGTGAACAATCCTTCAAGAGGTATCTACATCATCAATGGCAAGAAGACAGTGATCAAGTAAACTGAATTCTTGTTCTATCCCAATTGATTATTTGAGGGCATGTCTGAAAAGGCATGCCCTCATCTTAATTCAAGAAAAAGTCTTATGATACTACAAGCAGGTGGATATCAGAGCAGTTGATCCAGATCCACTGACAGGCCTATGCTGAAAGAGGTGCCTGTTGTCAGGGGTGAACAATAGTAATAGGATCTCGGCTTGTAGTTGAAGATGTTGTCGATGGCGGTATTCAGGTTGATGCCGTGCCAAATATGGTGCTGAACCATCAGTTTCCAAATGGTGTACCCTTGGTCAACATCTGTACGGCCTGACTGTGGACGGCCAAGACTGCGTCCGGAGAGTGCTGCGTCAAAGGCATAGTAGCGTGTGATGCGGTGGGCGTAGCCTAAGCGCCACGTCAAGGAATGTGAACGGGGCTGATTGAATTGTGAGAAATACACGTTGCCTGTCTCGTGCATCCATGAATAATTCATCTTGATGGTCAGTCCCCAGTCAAAATAGTGGCCAAAACTGACATCCACGCCCCACACGTTGATGCCGTCCTCGTTCCAGTAAAGTGCACCTGGCATGTCCTCATAGGTATGGTCTATAGTGGTGATTCGCTTGTCGAACATATTGCAATAACCCATGAGTGTAAAGTTATAGATGCCATCCAGAATACTACCCTGACGGATGCGGTTCTGCCGCTCGATGGCGACATTGATGTTATGGCTCTTCTCTGGCTTCAGATCTGGATTTCCGATGATCATATATCCCATGTTGCCCATGTCGAAATGCATATACATCTCCTTAAGCGTGGGTGCACGGAAACCGCTGGCATAGTTGGCGCGAAGGGTCAGCCATGGGAATTTGTACACGACGGCAAGCCGCTGGGTGAGTGCTTTTTGAGCTGAGGCAGAGAAGTAGTCGTAACGGATGCTGCCCACGACGTTCAGTTGTTGGGTGATGTTCCAGTCTATCTGCGCATAGCCGTCGATGTTGTCTTGTGAATGGTTGGTGCCTGCGATGAACTGGTAGGTGTGGAGATAGTCATGCATGTAGTCGGCTCCCAGAAGAAGATGGTTCTTGCCAAATGTATGGCTGAAAAGAGCATGGATAACATGCTGCCTGTTGCTGTAGTCGTGGTCGTGGGTGCGCGTGCCGTCGGGCATGAAGTTAGCTTTGTCGTACTGGTCATAGGAGTACGACAGTTCGAGGTGCTGGCCTTGACGCCATGCATATTTACCTTTTAGTCCTGCACCGTAGCCATGAAAATGGTAGTCGTAGGTGTCGCGCTCGCTGGTACGGAAAAAGTAACTGCCTCGCCCTGTGAGGGTAAGCTTATCGTTGGCTCGCCAGATAAGCCGTTCCTTTACATGATAGGTCTTCTGCCCGAAGAGTCGGCTCAGGTTGGAATCATCGGTCAGCACCGACTCGTCGTAAGGCAGGCCTTGGGCCTTCTTCATCAGTTCCAGGGCTATCTCTTCAGATGTGTGGGCCTTAGGAAGATTGATGGGGTCTATCTTGGTATGCTGGAAACTCGTCTGGGAGTTCCATTTCTTTGTGTTGAAAGAAAAACTGGCTCCATCACGCCATTCGTTTCCAAAGGAGTTGAAGCGTGAGTGTACTCGGGCTGTCCAGGGATCGAGATTTTCTGAGCTGATGACGTTGACCACACCACCCACGGCATTCGAGCCATAGAGTGCTGATGAAGCTCCTTTCACAATCTCTATGCGACCGACATTGTCGAGATTCATCCGATTGTAATCCACGTTATCCACCGTCTCACCTGCCATGCGCTCACCGTCGACGAGGAAGAGCACGGCATTGCCGCCGAAACCGCTCATGTTGAGCGATGTCTCGTGTGTCATGGCAAAACCGAACTCCAGACCTGGAATCTCCTGCGTCAACAGGTCCTGGATGTTGGTGGCGTCGGTGATTTTGATGTCATGGCGTGTGATGAGACGTGTGACGACAGGTGCATCCTTCAAGGTCTTGGGGGTGTGGGAGCCCGTCACTACAACGGGATTCAGATCTATAGTGTCGCGAATGGCTGTCTGGGCATATAGCATATTAGCTGGCATGACGAGTGCCATGCCAGCCAAAATACGATACGCAGAACGTTGAATGTCAAATGTTAAATGATGAACATGAAACATTGAACTCGCTGATGTTTACTTCTTGGTGCCTGTAAAGGTGGTTTCCATGCCAAAGGGCATCGCGCCATACTTCAATTCAAACGTCAACACAACTGTATTGTCGCTAAAGACAACCGTCAAATTGTTCACAGTATAGGCTTTCCCTTCACCTTGTGAATTCTTCACCGTACCGGAATAAGAACTGAGCTTGCCCATAATGGCTTTCTTTGTCTTATCCATAATGTTGCTCTCTGTCTTTACCAACGGAATGTTCTTCACTGTAAGTGAAGGGATAGACATGGGACCCATTCCTGATTCTGGGATCGTCATGTCAACAGTGTTGTCTGAGGACTTGACAAACCCGTAGTTCACAGTGCCGTTTGATGATTCATCTCCCATGACCAAAATGATCTCTTTGCCGGTATATGAACCTTCTACTTGGGCGGCGACTGCTACTTCAGGTTCATCATCGTCGCTGCCGCATGAACAAACTCCAATCATGATGGCCACTGCTGCAACCATCATTGTCATCATCTTTTTGATTTCCATAATGTATATATTGATTAAATGTAATTTTCAGGATTTTTCTGTGCTCAACTGCTGGGTAGAGTAATCATACTCTGATCCGTAGACACTGTGAGGGATGCTGAAGATGGCTATCATGAACAACACTGCGAGACAGACAACCCAC
>CADCQC010000229.1 GCA_902803455.1 uncultured Prevotellaceae bacterium | reverse complement strand
GACTTATTTGAACATGTCACTTATCCCATTGATGGCCTTCACCTTGGAATCCATCAACACGTCAGCATAGATCTCCGTTGTCGTTACACTGCTGTGTCCGAGTAGTCGGCTGACAGTTGTCAAGTCACTGCCAGATGCAAAAGTCATCGTAGCGAATGTGTGCCTAGAGGTGTGAAAAGTCGTAGGTCTCTCTATGCCAGCAGCATCAATGATACGCATAAGCCCAAGCCGAAGCCCAGTTTTCAGGGGCAGATGGAACACATATTCATCTTCCCTTCGGTTTGGCAAAAACTCCATCGCTTTCTTGCAGAGTGGTACAGACACTAGCTCGTCAGTCTTGACCTGGACCTTCACAATGGCTTTATATTCGCCCATATCCTTGATGTCCGTCCATTTCAATTCCCTGATGTCACTGATACGGATGCCTGTGAAGCAGGCAAACAGGAAAGCCCGCTGCACCTCAGCATCCTCTTTCTTGACTGAAACCACGTCTGCAATCCTCTCAACTTCATCCATTGTCAGGCTATCCTTTGCCGAGTGCACTTTGGCTATACGCTCGTTCTTCTTGATTAAGTCAAACGGATTGACCTTGATATGGCCTTCTGTGATGGCAGCATTGAACACGGCAACGAGACGTTGTTGATAGGCAGCCATAGTACCCTGAGATAGTCTAACACGCCTTTCTGCTTTCCAATTGCGCATATACATCAGGAATCCAAGCACCTCGTTTCTGCCAAATTCAGTGACAGTCATATTCTGCTTCCTGATTTTGGTGAGAAACCCGTATAAAATGGGGCGAATGAGATGGAGGTGACCATATACCGCCTTCGATACGTTGCGCTCTTCCTTCATAAATATATAATATGTATCGAACCAGTCCATCAGCGTAGGACATTCACCATGACGAACCATTGGCCTATACTTGCCGAGAGTATATTGGGCCTTTATCTCATTCGCCTTCTTCATGGCATTGGCATTCTCACGTTTTGCATTGGCATCTACCTCTGGCACAAGGTAGAGCTTCAGGTACTCATACTTGCGCTTTCCCTTGTCATATATATCAAGATAAATGCTCTGTACCCCATTAGACAGCGGTTTTGTTCTCAACGTTAGTTTCATTTTCGTTTCCTTTCTCAATTACAGAGTTAAACATTTTGTCGAGGTTGAACATAGACTCCACCTTCTTTTTATCTATTACTTTTGCATAGATCTCTGTTGTGGCAACATGATGATGACCGAGCAGCTTACTTGTGGTGTAGATGTCAGTTCCCAGAGTAAGCATCATCGTGGCGAAGGAATGTCTGGCACAGTGAAAAGTGATGTGCTTGTAGATTCCCGCTTTCTCCATCCAGTGTTTAAGGACAAGACCAATGGTTGATGGCGTTGGCAGAGTGAAGAACGGCACACCATTCCCCTTTGGTTTTGGGAGCCATTTCTTGGCTTCATCAGAAAGAGGAACAATGACCGTGTGTTTTGTCTTGGCCATTTTCAGGTTGATGTACTCACCATTGCCATCCGTTGACTTGAAGATGTGCCTGGGAGTAAGCTGCAACACATCACTGTAACGCAAGCCAGTGAAACAACTGAAGAAGAAAGCTATCTTCACATCTTCACGACCACAAGGTGTTTTCATCAGCGTCTTGATTTCATCGATGGTCAGGAACTCGCGTTCCTTATCATCGCGCGAAATACGCTCGATAGCAGGTATCATCTTGAAAGGATTGCTTGCCAGTACACCTTCACGAACGGCAAAGTTCAGCGCACTAATCATTTCCATCATGTACTTTTGGGCTGTGGTCTGTGAGATTTGTCGTGTCTCATTGGTGGTACGATTACTGGCTGTGCGCAGATAGGCAATGAACCCACGGCAGACACTCTTATCAATCTCTTCCAAAGTCATGTTGGGCTTGTGGATGGTGTCGAGATAGTTGGCATACATCTTTCGAGTCTGTTTGCGCCATTTCTTACTCGATGTGCTGATGACATAGGGAGGATTCTCATACTCCTTCTCCAACCAAGCGACAACAGGCATGGATGACTTCTTAATATAGTCCCAGTCTTTCACACCCCGGCTCTGGAGTGCAAGTATACGCTCTGCCTTCACGTGTTCTGCTATCTTCAAAGTCTGCTTATTGATATCCTTTTCAGCCTCAGTCAGTTCAGGTACAAGATAGAGTTTCAGGTACTCATACTTACGGATTCCGTTGCTGTAAATGTCCAAATACAGGCTTCGGTTGCCGTCCTTTAACCTTTTTTCACGGAGCCTCACAGGCTCTTTGATCTTAATTTGTTTCTTTTTACGTACCATTTTTGTTTCTTTTATTATCTCTATTAATATTTTATTTCCTTTATATTCCACTGATTATCAGCGACTTAAATCAAAGCGCAAATATACGGCATTCCTTTAATTTGGAGAAACAAAATGGGAACAAAAATCGGCAAATCATCTCCTTTTTAATGATATTTGGCCAAAGAAAAGAAAAATCGCAAAATTTCTTAACTAACTGATATTCAGTTGTTTATTTATCCTTTTCTTTCCTTTCATTTCCGCTCGAAAACCCATCATCAGACTCTGCAAGACCAATTTCGACATGGCGAAGATCAAGCAGGAAGAGGGTTTCTACAAGGAGTTGCCGAAGATCTATGAGTTCAAGGATGCCAAGGAGAAGGAAATCATGCTCAACAGGAACTTTAAGCGAGTCAACGAGGAAGTCGACGCTATGATTTCCGAGATACTTGGACTGCCGCCAAGGGAATCATGACGCACGGATGACCTTATTCAGCCCCAGCCTGAATCTCTTAAAATATTATTAATTCGACGATTTTGTTTGGTTTTCTCTCAAAAAAGACGTAAATTTGCAGAAATCTTAACATTTTTGCAGACATGGATGAGCATTTGAATAACTTGGACCTAGTGGAGATGGGCAGACGATTTGCAGCAATCCGCAAGCACCTTGGCCTTTCACAGACCGAAGTGGCAGACGAGATAGGAACATTTCAGATAACCATTTCCAAGATAGAGAGTGGCAATAACATCATGTCACCAGTCTACTTAAAGATGCTTGTCTTTTACTCCCAGACCGTTTCCATGGACAAACTGTTCGAGAAGGAATTCGACATTAACGATCCGGACATTTTCAATAAGAAATACGCCGTAGGAACGGTCATCAAGGCACGCCTTGCGGCTATACGTAAGGAAATGGAGGACAAGGAAGAGAGAATCAGTCAGTTGTTGAAAGATACGGAAGAGTTACTTTAAGTATTTCAACATCATTTTGAATGAACTTCGTGGGAAAGGAACGGGCACTCAGTGGCAGTGCCCTTAAACTGGTTGCCATGGCCGCAATGGTTATTGACCATGTGGCCCTTATCTTCTTTTGCAACAATCCCGAACACAGTACAACCTATGAACTGATGCGGACAATCGGCAGGATATCCTACCCTGTCTTTGCATTCCTGGTGGTTGAAGGTTATCTTCATACACATGATTTTGGCAGGTATGCGAAACGGCTTCTTTATTTCGCCATTGTCAGTGAAATACCCTGGCAGTTAATCAACCATGACGGCAGTCACAATGTCCTGTTCACGCTGTTGGCTGGACTTTTCGTTTTGTACATGATAGAACACTGGCATACAACGAACATCAATATCAGCCTGTTTGCTATAATAACAGGAGTATTGCTCATATACATCCATACAGACTATGATTGGAGAGGATTGCTATTGATACTCATATTCTATCTTTTCAAGAAAGATCCACTTTTTCAGACCGTATTCGGAATTTTAGTCATGTCTTTTTATGGTTTTACGGGGGCATTGCTTGCTTTTATGGTTATCAATGCGTATAATGGTCATCGAGGGTTCATACAAGGTGACTTGGGAAAACATTTGGTATATCTGTTTTATCCATGCCATTTGTTATTATTGTGGACCGTTGGAGTAATGATTTTAAACCGTACAGCATGAATCTAACTGAAACAAAACCGCTTTCATGTATTGAAAGAGTTAATAAAAACTATTTAAGTCGTGAAAAGAAAGATGGATAATTATAATTGAAAAAAAAGTAATATCTTTGCATTATATTTGGAAATAACAGAGAAATTGGAAATCGTATGATCAAGATGTTTGTAATGCAGACCTGCCCGTATTGTGAGTATGTAGAGAAGCAGGTTGAAGGTAATCCTCAGTTTGAGGTGATAGATATTAGTAAACATGTGCGTAATCTGAAGCAGTTTCTTGATTTGAGGGACAATCACCCAGCTTTCGACGAAGCAAAGAAGATTGGCGATGTCGGTATTCCATGCTATGTAT
>CADCQC010000228.1 GCA_902803455.1 uncultured Prevotellaceae bacterium | reverse complement strand
TCTTGGGGCGGATGAACATGTTGGTCACGAAGTGAGCCTGCCATGCCACCTCCATGATGAAGCGCACCTTCATGCGTGTGTCTTTGTTGGCACCGCAGAAGCCATCGACCACATAAAGTTTCTTATTGGAAAGTTCCTTCTTGGCAAGATCAAGGACAGCAGCCCATGTTTCTTTGCTTGCACGGTGGTTGTCGTTCTTATACTCGTCGCTGGTCCACCAGACAGTGTCTTTAGAGGTCTCATCCTCCACGATAAACTTGTCCTTGGGTGAACGGCCAGTATAGATACCTGTCATCACATTCACTGCGTCAAGTTCAGTAAGCTGGCCTTTGTCATAGCCAGTGAGACCTGGCTTCATCTCTTCCTCGAACAATTCCTCATAAGAAGGATTGTAAACTACTTCAGTAGTACCGGTGATACCGTACTTTTTTTCTAAGATTGACTGATCAAACTTTACCATTTTTATCGTTGATTAAATGTTAAAAATTCTCTTTTTAATTTCGAGCGCAAAATTAGCAAAAAATGATGGATTTTCAAAGTTAACGCACACAAAAATAACCCTGTGCAATTCTTTTTAGGTTAAAGTTTTCAAAAAAGCACTGAGTGCATAATCTATTTGCAACGTGGGGTTTACAAATATGCATCCAGCACCAGAGCCACAAACAGATGATGAGGCGCGGGTGCTGGATGATATTGATGTATCCCACTTGGTGGGTAAGAGGGGAATGACGTTATTTCACTTCCCAGATGTCATTGGTCTCGAGGAGTTCCATAAAGTTATGATACTTCTTCTTGCTGCTCACCTCCTCGATTTGGGTGGCCACAGAGACTTCGTAGGTGGGAGCCTCCACGTCGCGGATGACACCAAGTGCCACCGGGAAGCCATGTTCGTTGTCCATCATGGCCAGTTTCAGTTGCAAGGTGTTGTCCTCACAATGGGCGTCATGCACGAGCACATCGTCAAGTGTGACACCATTCTCACCGATTTTCACCACTTTCAGTCCGACACCTTCCTGCACGAGGCCACATTCGTTGTTCTCGCCAAAGACGAGTTTCTCACCATGACGCACATAGATGGCATTCTTCTTGCGCCCGTCTTTGTTGTAGATGGGATCGTAGGCACCATTGTTGAAGATCACGCAGTTTTGCAAAATCTCGCAGACAGCCGCTCCCTTATGGTGATAGGCAGCCTTGAGGATCTCCACGGTGCCTGGCGCGTCGGTAGCGACGGCACGGGCAAAGAAATGACCTCTTGCGCCAAAACATAGTTCCGCCGGACGGAAAGGATCCTCCACCGTGCCATAAGGACTCGACTTGGAGACGAAACCTCTGGGCGATGTCGGTGAATATTGTCCTTTGGTAAGACCATAGATACGGTTGTTGAGCAGGATCATGTTGATGTCGATATTACGGCGCATGGCATGGATGAAGTGGTTGCCGCCGATGGCCAGTCCGTCACCGTCGCCACTCACCTGCCACACCGTGAGGTGAGGATTGGCCACCTTGGCACCGGTGGCAATGGATGCTGCACGTCCATGGATGGTCTGCATGGCGTATGTGCTGACATAATAAGGCAAACGGCTGCTGCATCCGATACCAGAGATGACAGCCATCTCATGAGGTGCGACACCCACTTCGGCCATAGCCTTGTGGAGTGAAGCGAGGAAGAAATGATCGCCGCAACCCGGGCACCAACGTGGTTGCCCTTTCTTGTAATCTTGTGCTGTATATTGTGTCATCGCTTATTTCCTTTCTTTACTTCAATCATGGGGGTTATTTGTCTAAGATTTCCTCAAATGCCTTCACCAGTTCAGCGACCACAAACGGCTGGCCTTTCACCTGGTTGAACTGATAAGGCACCAGACCGTCGACCTTGGTGCGCAGATAGGCAGCAAACTGACCGAGGTTCTGCTCTGCCACCACCACTTTGGGATAGCGGGTGAGCACCTCAGATGTGTTGGCTGGTAAAGGATTGATATACTCAAAGTGCGCCAAGGCAACCTTTCGTCCGTTCTCGCGAAGCGTCTCCATGGCAGAATAAAGATGTCCGTAGGTGCCTCCGAAGCCCACGATGAGCAGGTCGGCATCACTTTCGTCGCCTGCTACCTGAACATCGGGAACAGGAATCTGTGCCACCTTCTTGGCACGAAGCCGGCACATGAGGTCATGATTCTCTGGGTTGGTGGAGATGGCGCCTGTCTTGCCATCCTTCTCCAGTCCACCGAGGATGTGGGTATACCCCTCCTGACCAGGAATAGCCCAATAGCGGACAAATGTCTCCGGGTCACGCTCATAGGGGGTATAGTGGCCTTTCTGTTCGGGTGTGACATAGTGGGGATGGATGTCGGGCAGATCAGCCATGGTGGGTAATTTCCATGCAGCGGAACCATTGGCCACAAAAGCGTCAGTGAGCAGGATGACCGGTGTGAGATGCTCAAGTGCGATCTTGGCGGCTGCATAGACGGCATCGAAGCACCCGGTAGGACTGCTGGCGGCAATGACGGGAATGGGGGATTCTCCATTCCGTCCGTAGAGCGCTTGCAGCAGGTCGGTCTGTTCACTCTTCGTGGGCAGTCCCGTGGATGGTCCGCCACGCTGCACGTCGATGATGACGAGCGGCAACTCATCGATGACAGCCAGGTTGATGGCTTCTGATTTCAGGCAGATACCCGGACCTGAAGTGGATGTGGCTGCCAGCGCACCGGCGAAAGAGGCACCAATAGCACTCGCGCAACCGGAAATCTCATCCTCGCACTGCACGGTGATGACACCACATGACTTATGCTTCGACAACTCATGGAGAATATCCGTGGCAGGCGTGATGGGATAAGATCCCAGATAAAGCCGCAAACCGGCTTTTTCGGCGGCTGCTATCAAACCATAAGCCGTGGCCTTGTTGCCGGTGATGTCCATATAACGGCCCTTCACCTTCTTGGACGATTCGATGCGGTAGGTGGCAGGCACAGAGGCGTGCACATTATGACCATAGTCGAAGCCTGCCTGCACCACCTTCACATTGCTTTCTGCAATAGCGGGCTTCTTGGCGAACTTCTCACGGAGGAAATTGAATACCAGATCAATGTCGCGGTTGAAAAGCCAACAAACCAGGCCCAGGGCAAACATGTTGCGGCATTTGAGCACCGCCTTGTTGTCCATCCCGCTATCGGCAAGACAGTCTTTCACCATTTGGGTGATCGGGCAAGCGACAACCCTGTCGGGATCGATACCCATCTCGCCCAAATAGTCTGTGGTCTCAAATTTGGCTTTGCTCAAATCACTGGGACCAAAACTATCGGTATCAATAATGATGGTAGCCTGGGGCTTGGCATATTTGTATTGCGTCTTGAGGGCGGCTGCATTCATGGCCACCAGCACATCACAGAGATCGCCTGGTGTATAGACCTTTCCCTTACCAATATGTACCTGAAATCCCGATACACCGGTGAGCGACCCTTGCGGGGCACGGATGTCTGCCGGATAATCAGGAAAAGTAGAGATACCATTGCCAACTGTTGCCGACACGGTCGAGAAGATATTGCCGGCCAACTGCATACCATCACCAGAGTCGCCGGAGAAACGCACGACCACGTGATCTAATTCCTTAATTTCCAATTGTTCTGACATTTTCAAATAATATGTTTACACGTTGATATTCAGATGTCTGAAAAGGAGCGTCTGCACAGAATACCCACCAAAAGTAAGTCATTGGCGACCTCCAAAAAAATTTGCGTGCAAAGTTCTTAAAATATATTGATATCACAAAATATATTTGAATAAAAAATCAATATTTCTGCATATTTCGAATAGAAAATCAATATTCATGCAAATTCGTGGATAATTATACAACCTTATCCGTGAATTTGCATGAATATTGATGAAAAAAATGTATCTTTTTGTCAACCACCGACAGGTTGATGGCGACGATGGTGATGATGAGCGAGATTAATACCTGAAAGTACTTCCTCCGAGGAATTCCCTCAACAACGATGTCAATGGCAATGTTTTCTCATCGACGTCGGCAAAATAATGCAAAAACTTGCTTAGACGGTAGGCTTCAGAATATTCCTCTACATTTTGAGGCACACGCTCCAACAATTTTAAAGCCTGCTGCTTGATGACGGCCAATTCATAAATCATGGCTGTATTAAACATTTCGTCGGCATTTTCCTGGAAGGGGAAGATCCATTTCTGTTCGCCCGCACGCACCGAAGGCCAGCGGCGGATGGTTTCCTGAGCCGACACACCACGGTATTTATCGTCGCGCACGATACGTCTGAGCAACCGGTTGTCGGTTGTGGGGATATAGTTGTGCTTGTCAAGGAGGATCGTCGTGAGCGCTGAGGCATAGACCCTGAATTTCTGTTCTTCCGGAATCTGTGAGGTCAGTTCTGGATTAAGGGCATGGATGCCCTCGATGACCAAGATATCATTGGGTCCCATCTTCAGCCGTTTGCCACTCCGCTCATTCTTTCCCTTTTGGAAATTATATTTTGGCAATTCCACTTCCTCACCGTTGAGCAAGGCGTTGAGTTGCGTGTTGAGCAAATCGATATTCAGCGCATGAAGGTGCTCAAAGTCAAAATCACCGCTTGCGTCGCGAGGTGTTTCATCACGGTCAACGAAATAATCATCGAGGGATATCATGACCGGCTTCAGTCCGTTGCAGACCAACTGTATGGCCAGACGCTTGCAGGTGGTGGTCTTGCCACTTGACGATGGTCCTGCGATCAGCACGATCCGGACGCCATCCCGCTGGGCTATTTGCTCTGCGATATGGGCGATCTTCTTTTCCTGTAATGCTTCAGAGACATTGACCAGCATATAGACATAACCGCTGGCCACGATCTCGTTGAAATCACCTACTGTGCTGATGCCGAGAATATCCTGCCACCGGTGATGCTCTTGAAAGATGCCAAACATTTTATCTTGCCGGATCATCTCTCCCAACCG
>CADCQC010000227.1 GCA_902803455.1 uncultured Prevotellaceae bacterium | reverse complement strand
TCGTCATAAACTTTACCCAACATACTCTGCGCATCTGCATCACCATGCTCGGCAGCCTTGCGAAGCCACCTTAGACCTTCTTCCATACTCTTTTCAACTCCAATCCCTTCGATACACATTGAAGCATACGCACTCTGAGCTTCCACTAGTCCCATTTCTGCTGCCTTGCGAATCAATTTCGCTCCTTCGGCATAATCTATTTTCCACTCAACAGAATCATCGTCACAGTCAATTGGAGCTTCCCCTGCAACACAAGCACATCCCATCATATAGAATATGTCAGCATCATTTTTGTCATACAAAACTTTGTGCCAAAGTTCGGCAGATTCATAATCTCCTATCGATTCATAAAGATACCATAACACTATTTGAGACTCGGTGTCACCATTGGCTGCATTTTTCGTCAGTTTCAACACTTCTCCCATATAGTCATCTTCATCCAAGCATGAGTCATCAATATTATCCAGCACCTTGCCCAATAGTGCAACATCATCCATATTTTCAGCACCATCTTCAGCAATGTCTTCATCAATGCCTTCAATCGTATTGTTAAGTTTTGAGAAATCAGCAGAAACTACTTTTCTCATCATTTCTTCAATATCACTGTCTTTCATACTATTTTTGTATTTTATTAATTTTCAACAACATATTCACCATAAATAGCATATCTACTATTAGAATATGCAGCCCACATCCTATCTCCATAACAATAATGCCACCACTCGTTGGGATAATTAATAAATCCAGCTGCTGTCATTATATTTAGCAACATCTTCCGATTTCTACGAGCCTCTTCACTAATATTTGAAGATTTTGTCCTGCTATTGACACCACCGGCCCACAAAGGATGTGATACATCAGTCATATTATTGTCAAACGACTTTTTAATAATTCCACCCATATCTACATCATTCCCATCCTTATCACATAATGTTATATCGACAGCACCTCCTGTTTGATGCCCGCCAAAACCACCACGAGGGTCGGCACACAACCTCTTGGTCTTTGCTACCAATTCGTCCTCACTCATCATTGGATATTTTGCTCGCATCTCATTATATTTCTTATTCCACAGCTCATATTGTTCGGCACGAGGACGGTATGCAGAATATATCTTAAGACAATAATTTACAGGCACCATAGTCGATGCCTTCTTTAGCATTTCATATACATGCATTCGAACAAAAACAGCATCCCTTTCATTCAAATCGGGGCTTAGCTTTATAAAATCGGCATTCTTTATGTTCACCATAGTTTCATTACTCTCTATAATTGGCACAGAATTTATTATCTTGGCTGGTATCGATTTTCTTATCCCCAGCCGAAATATAGTGTACCTAACAAACCTTTCTAATCGCTGCTTAATCATATTCATTTAAATTTTAAATTCCTGCATCTCCGACTTAAACTCCTTGTCAATCAAATGGCATTGGCTACGGATTATCTGTCTGCGCTTTACCGCCGGCTGCAAACACCAACGGTCATACAAATCCTTGAACATCTCAACCTGGTCAAGCTCGATGTCGGCAAGAGAATGAATGTGCGGAAACAACAACTTATGATAAGCTGTAGTCACACGCTGCACTGCTTTCTTGTCTCGCAAATCACAACCACTAGGGGTCTGCACAAGCTCGGCAAACACCGCATCGTACTCAGAAGCAGTCCGTAAAATATGAAGCACAGACGAAAAATACTCGCTGTTGAGCACCCAGCCTTCTATCAAATGTTCATTCGTAAGACGCGGAATCTTCCATCCCTCAACAAAACCATGGAACCTATCCATAGTTGCCGATTCACGGAACATTTCTGGCAGTTTTTTCACATATGAGCTGTCCAATGGCTTCATATTCTCGTCAAGAGGAATATTCCCCATCAACATCAATCCGCATTCAGACTGAAACATCACATCATCCACAGCCGCCTTGCCTGCCTCAAGATACGATTTCATAATCGACTGCATTTCGTCAGGGTCAGAAAATTGGAAGGACGTGATTTCGTCAATTCCAACTACATCATAATCCTTCATAACGCCGAACTTCTTTGTCGACTTATTATAGAACATCTTGGCTCGTGATGTACGTCCGCCAGCCAAGAGCCAAGCATATTTACTCAAGTTGTTGAACACATACGACTTGCCTGTTCCCTTTGGTCCTAGTTCGATAATATTCAGCCGAGGCTCAACCAACACAAGCAAACGGGAAATCAATTCCAGCTTCTGTTCAAGGTTAAACTTCTCAGGATTATACTCCATCGTAGCAACGAGAAAATCAACCCACTCTTCAGTGGTAAACTTTTCCCTTGCTCTCATATAATACGACATATCAATACGATACGGATTGAACGACTTGTATGTTGTCATCAATACAAACCCTTTTCGACGTGCCTGTGGCTCAACATATACAAGCGTCACATTCCCCCAGTGTTCTCCATCGGTCAATGGGTCTTCTTTGTTTTCCAATAGTTCCGAACTGACTAAAGCATCGGACACGATGCCAATATCGGGCATGGCAAAATGGACTATTCCCTGTGCAATGTCGGTATTTACAGTGAAACGCGTTGTCATATTAATGCTCTCTCCTCCTATCAGGCGCTGCTTTATACTTTCGCCATCAGCAGGCATTTTGGTGTCAAGATATTGCCTAACCAGTTCCCCGTCAACATTCCCATTTTTGTCAGCACAGCGGCGCAATATAAAATCCCTGACAAACGATGGCAAATTACGACCTTTGAAAAGAGCATCATTAGCCTTTTTCTTCATTATCGCCAAATCAGGGAAACATTCCTTAACTATTTTTCCATTATAACTCATGACAATATTCCATTTTTAAAAAATATCATTCTCTTCAAATCCTTCATGCCTAACAAATACATCCGCAGGAACTTCCTCCTTACTTCCAGACTTACCATTCCCATCAATGCGTCCCAAACCGACATCATAAACCTTAT
>CADCQC010000226.1 GCA_902803455.1 uncultured Prevotellaceae bacterium | reverse complement strand
GGCAGATTGTCGAAGAATGCCTTCTTGGCATCGCGGTAGTTCTCAAACGTTTTGTGGTAGTCGAGATGATCGCGGGTGAGATTAGTGAAGATACCTCCCTTGAAGTGCAAACCGCCAATGCGGTGCTGATGGATGGCATGGCTGCTGCATTCCATGAAGACGTATTCGCAGCCAGCGTCGACCATGCGCGCAAGCAATTGGTTGAGTTGCACGGGGTCGGGAGTGGTGTGGGTGGCAGGCACGGCTTCTCCATCAATGTAGTTGCATACTGTTGAGAGAAGACCGCATTTGTGTCCCATCTTCCGCATCATATTATATAATAATGTGGCGATGGTTGTCTTTCCGTTGGTGCCGGTTACGCCGACCAGATTCGTATGACGTGAGGGATCACCATAGAAGGTCGTCGCCACAGGTCCTGCGTCACGCTCCGTTGAATCAACGATAATGTATGTCACGCCTTCCGACAGATGCGCTGGCTGTTGCTCGCAAAGAATGGCTGCGGCTCCTTGGGCCACCGCCTTGTCGATAAACTGGTGGCCGTCGACTTGTGTACCTCTCATGGCGATGAAGAGGTGGCCTTGGCTCACTTTTCTCGAATCGATATCCACACCAGTGATGTCGATTTGTTGGTCACCAATGATATGGGATGTCTTGATCTTGCTGATAATGTTGCTTAATATCATGATGTCGTAGATTTACTCCGTTTATTGATACTGCAGTTTGATGGTGCAAAGGGTGCCTTTCGTAACCTTGTCGCCAGGAGCAAGGCTTTGGAGAACCACTTTGCCGCGCCCGATGACCGATGTTTTCAATCCTTGTCGCTCAAGCAGGTAGACAGCGTCGCGGGCACCCATTCCCACCACGTTGGGCACGGTACCTTTGGCCTCTTGTTCCGTCTGTTGAAGCATGTATTGGCCCGATTTCCAACCAGCCTTGCCCCAGAATGGCGCATAACTGTTGGGATTTGTCCACTGACGACGTGAGTCGAATCCAAGACGGCTGAGCACATAGTCTGCAGACTCCAGGTTGCCGTTCAAGACGACGGGATGCCGGTCGTTGATCGTATCGCAGGCACTCGAGGCATCCATGTTGAGGTTGTGGGCCATGATACCCTCAGAGATGTTATGGAACACCCATCCGCTCATGGTGCCGCCAGATGCAGGAAGACCGGTTTTCTGCAGACAGACGATGCAGCTGTAGCGGGGGGCGTCGGCAGGGAAATAACCGACGAAACTCACCAGATATCTCACCGCTCCTGACTTATAGCCACCCCGGCCTTTGGAAATCTGGGCAGTGCCGGTCTTCCCGGCGACGGCAAAGGATTCCGATTTCGCCTTCTTGCCGGTGCCTTGTGTCACCACCTTGCACAGAATATCTTGGATCTTACTGAGGGTGGAGGGCTTGCAGATCTGTTGCTTCAGAACCACAGGCTTGTATTCTGTCTTTACCTCACCCTCGCTGAGCACACGCTTGACAAACCGTGGCTTCATCATCTTACCATTGTTGGCTATCGCATTATAGAAGGTGAGCGTGGAGAGCGGGGGAATCTGTGACTCATAGCCGATGCTCATCCAGGGTAATGTGGTGCGGCTCCAGTTGGTGAATTGTCCGTGGGAGTTGCGCTTGGGCCTTCTCACCACAGGAGCGGCAGCACCTGTGATGGGCACGCCAAGGTCGGTGGCGATGCCGATGCGGTAAAGGCCATCCACGTATTTCTCTGGCTCTTTCTTGTAAAGATCATCGATGATGCGGCTGATGCCGATGTTGGAACTTACTTGAAGCGCACGGCTGAAGGTGATGGTGCCGTAACCTCCCGAGGCACGGTTGTGGTCGTTCATCTGTGCGCCATACATCGTCAGTTGTCCGTTGCCGGTGTTGACCAACCGCGATGTGTCTACCAGTCCGTCATCAAGCGCCACCATCATTGAGGCGGTTTTAAACACAGACCCAGGCTCAAGAAGGTCGGCAACAGCATGGTTGCGGCGCTCACGGTACAGACCGTCGCCACATTTCTCCAGATTGACGATGGCTTTCACGTCACCGGTGGCCACTTCCATCACGATGGCCACACCCACTTCGCCATTGATGAGTTTGAGTTCTTCCTCGACGGCCTTCTCCGCTATGTCCTGCATCTGTACATTGATGGTTGTCTCAATGTCGTATCCGTCGGTGGGGGGCACATCAATGAAATTGAGGTATTGGTTCATCACCTTGCGCTTGTGGGTGATACCCTCTTTCCCTCGTAGGATGCTGTCGTAGGACAATTCCAGACCAAACCTGGCACTGTCTTTGGCACCATACATGTCACCCACTGTCCTGTAGGCAAGGGTTCCGAAGGGACGACGGCGCGCACTGTTCTCTTCATAATGGAAACCACCACGCAATTTGGGCAGGTTGAAGATGGGGAGTGCCTTCACTCGCTGGAAAGTGTTGTAGTCGACCCTCTTGGGCCAGATAGCCCAGTTCTGACTCATCTTCTGGTGACCTTCCTCAAGGTCACGCTTAAACTCTTCTGCCGTCTTGCTGGGGAAGATCTCATGGAGCCCCATACAGATGCTGTCCACTTTTTCGTTCCATAGGGAGTCTTTCCATTCGCCACCCACCTTGAAGTCCATGTACATCTTGTAGTCGGGTAGTGAACTGGCCATCAGTTCACCGTCATCACTGAGAATATTGCCACGGTTGGGCATGACGATCAGTGAGTCGAATTTCTTTTGGTTGGCCACCTCCATCCAGTAATCTTGCTTGACGGTCATGATGTAGGCAGCTTTGGCAACGACGGCAATACCGATGATGGTAATCACCGTGGCGATCAAGTAGTAATGGGAAGTGATTCCTCCTTTGTCATTTCTGCTCATGTCTTGTCCTCCTCGTTTTTTCAGTTAGGTATCATGATGATGTAAGGAGGCTGGTCGGCGGAGTGGATGGTCGTGTCGTTGTTGGCACGGAGCATTTCCACGACATGACTCTCCCGGCAGCGCTCTGTGAGCACGCTGGACAAGGAGAGTGTCTTGTATTTCGACTTTTTCAGTTCCGTATTGAGGTTGTCTATCTTGATCTGTTGCTTCTGGCAACTATACCGGTTGGAGACATAAAAGATCATGAAGAAAGTGATGAGAAGCATCAGCCATACTTGTTTTCTGATGGCTTGGGTGTTGAGTATCTCACCACCAAGAATGGTGCGTAGGGCTAAAGTCGATGAAAGCGGCTTCTCGTCCTCACGTGCATTCTCTTCTATCACTTCTTTGAGGGTGGGGCGGCTAGAGGACATTTCCTCATCCGTATCCACCATCTCTTCTTGATCTTCCATGTCTTCATCCTCATCGACGGATATGTATTCCGTCTGGTTGTCTGTCATGTCCCCGCTGGGCATGCCGTAGGCCCTTATTTGTTCTGAAGTGGCCTGTTCCTCTTTGTTGATGTCTTCTGGTCTGCTCATTAGCACAATTCTCTACATGTTTACCATTGATAACATTTCTTCGGTGTTTTTGGCATCTGCCTGACGGCAGGATGCCCCCAGTAGCTTTTTCAAAGCTTTTCGGCAATCCGCAATTTGGCGCTCCTGCTGCGTGGATTGGCAGATTGTTCCTCTGCGCTCGGTGTCACCACTTTGTTGCTGAGTTGCCTCAGCGGGGTGGTGCGCCGGCCGTAGAAGTCTTCTTCTACCTTGCCGTTTACATTTCCTGACTTCATGACGTTTTTCACGATGCGGTCTTCCAGACTGTGATAGGTAATGACCGACAGGCGTCCTCCGGAGGCAAGCAATCGCGTGGCGGCGTCGAGCATCTCCTTCAGAGCTTCCATCTCATGGTTGACTTCTATGCGCAAGGCTTGAAACACCTTGGTGAGATCTTTTTTCTCGCGCTCACGCAAGAAGAGTGGCATGACCACTTCCGACAGTTGAAAGGTGGTCGCAATGGCTGCCGTGCTGCGGGCTTTGACGATAGCGGAAGCCAGACGGCGCGCATTCTTGAGCTCGCCATAAAGATAGAACACGTCGGACAACTGCTCTTCGGCGTAGTTGTTGACCACGTCGGCTGCCGTGAGGCGGGCATTCCGGTTCATGCGCATGTCGAGAGGCGAGTCATAGCGGAAGGAAAAACCGCGGCTGCCTTCGTCGAAGTGATGGCCCGACACACCCAGGTCTGCCAGCAGGCCGTCAATGTGGTCGATGTGATAGTAGCGCATCCAGTTGCCGAGATACCTGAAGTTACTCCTCACAAAAGTGAGGCGATTCTCGTCGGTTGGCAGGTTGACCTCGCTGTCGCTATCTTGGTCGAAAGCAAAAAGCCGTCCGTGCTCACCGAGACGCCGCAGGATCTCGCGGCTGTGGCCGCCACCACCAAACGTCACGTCAACATACACCCCATCCGGGCGGATCTGGAGTCCGTCGATGCTCTCCTTCAGAAGAACAGGGGTGTGGTAGACGGTCTCTGGATTCATCATGGCAAATCCTCCTGACTGTCGCAGTTTGAGGTGGGCATTGCCATCAGTGCCTCCATCTCACGGGTGAAATCATCGTGGCTGACAAAGGGTTGGCCGGCGATACGGCTATCCCAGATCTCGATGTAGTCACCCATACCGATAAAACGGATGTTCTGACCGATACCTGCCGCTTCCGTCAGGCGCCGTGGGATGAGAATACGCCCGTTGCTGTCGGGGTAGACAATCTCCACGTCGGAAAGAAACTGGCGGTAGAGTTGCAGATGCCGGGGATTCCATCTGTTGATGCGGTTGCGAACACTGTCCATCAACTCATTCCATGATGACATGGGATAGAGTGTCAGACAGCGTTGGTAGACATCCTTACGGAGCACCATGCCGTCGCCATCATCTGCTTGCAGCACCTTGCGGAAAGCCACAGGCAGAAAGGCTCTGCCTTTGGCGTCGGTTTTGGCTTCTATGTTGCCTAAAAGTCGCATCTTAAATCGTCGTCATTGAAATCGGGTTCAAAATTACACATTTTCCCCCACTTTTCTCCATTTTTCCCCACTTTTTTTCAAAAAAAATAATGGACTTGTCATCCAATGTTTTTGAGGTCTCTGAAGGAGGGGTTTTATATGTGTGAAAATAGAGTGATTTCACGTCAAATATCTATCTTAATGACAAAGGAAAAATACAAAATGATGATTTTTTGCACATTTTTGTGGAAAATCAGCAGATTTTTAAAAAAGATAAATTACTTTTGCATCTTATCAGGTGAGTATGTTGTATGATAGAGATATCAGACGATGACAGAGATATCAGAGAAAACAATAGACATTGACAAAATTTTGGCGGACAAGATGGGCAGCAAAGCCTCTCGTGTCCCTTCTTTTGCTCGCAACTGGCTGAAACGTATTCTTCATCAGGATGAAGTGAACAGATTCCTCTGGGAAAGTCGCGACAAGACAGGTGTGGAGTGGTTGGAAGAGTGTGTGAGATATCTCGACATGACACTACAGATAGAAGGCAAGGAAAACTTGCCCGACAAGGATGACGGACGCTTATACACGTTCGTGAGCAACCACCCGCTTGGTGGAGAGGATGGCGTGGCTTTGGGCGCAGTCATCGGGCGGCATTACGACGGGCGATTCAGATATCTTGTCAATGACTTGCTGATGAACCTTCCTGGTTTGGCTCCATTGTGCATCCCTATCAACAAAACAGGCAGCCAGAGCCGAAACTTCCCTGCAATGGTGAAAGCCGGTTTCAGCAGCGACAACCACATGCTGATGTTTCCTGCAGGACTCTGCTCACGTAAAATCAAAGGACAGATACACGATCTCCCCTGGAAAAAGACCTTTATCTCCAAAAGTGTGGAGACACAGCGCGATGTGGTGCCCATTCATTTCAGCGGGCGCAACTCCAACCGTTTCTACCGTATTGCCAACCTCTGCAAGACATTGGGACTCAAGGTGAATATAGCGATGCTCTATCTGGTAGATGAGATGTATCGCAACACGCACCAGACATTCCGGGTGGCAATAGGAAAACCCATACCTTGGCAGACTTTCGACAAGTCAAAGACACCTGCACAATGGGCTCTTTACGTTGAGGACCTCGTCTACAAACTATAACATCGAATATTCTTATCTCATGGAACAAATCATACCACCCGTAGACAAACGTTTGTTATTGGAAGAACTGACTCCTGACAAGCAGTTGAGAATGACAAATAAGAGCAACAACCAGATCTTTGTCGTCGATATACACGACTCACCTAATGTCGTGAGGGAAATTGGCCGACAACGAGAGGAAGTGTTCCGTGAAGCGGGAGGCGGTACGGGAAAAGCGCTCGATCTGGATGAGTTCGACGTGATGGACAATTGCTACAAACAACTGATTGTCTGGAATCCGGAAGAGCAGGAAATCATCGGAGGCTACCGCTACAAGTTGGGAACAGAGGTGGATTTTGACAAACAGGGACAACCGATCCTTGCCACCAGCCACATGTTCAAGTTCTCAGAGAAGTTTATCAAGGAGTATCTTCCACAGACCATCGAATTGGCCAGGTCGTATGTCACCATCCCTTATCAGAGCAGCCGTCGGGGGACGAAAAGCCTCTTTGCTCTCGATAATCTGTGGGACGGATTGGGAGCACTGACTGTCATTATGCCCAACGTGAAATATTTCTTTGGTAAGATGACCATGTACCCGTCTTATCTGAGAAAGGGGCGCGACATGATCCTCTACTTCCTCAACAAGCATTTCGGTGATAAGGAGCATCTCATCACTCCGATGAATCCACTCAAGATAGAGACCGATATCCATGAGTTGGAGGCAATCCTCAACAAGGATGATCTGCGCGAGGACTATAGGATTCTCAATACAGAGATCCGCAAGTTGGGTGTCAACATCCCGCCACTTGTCAATGCGTATATGGGACTCAGCCCCACCATGCGCATGTTTGGTACAGCCATCAATGATGGGTTTGGTGATGTGGAGGAGACCGGTATTCTCATCGCTGTCGATGAAATCTTGGAAGAAAAACGCATCAGGCATATCGACTCGTTCATCCGGGAGCATCCCGAGGCGCTCAAGTTGCCTTCGGGTGATGTGGGAAAACTGATGTCTCAGCATATCAGCATCAACAAGGATTCACGCTAACATTCTTCTTTTATGATTTGCAGGTATTGGAGTCTGTTGCTGTTGTGTCTCACAACGGTGACTGTATTTGGTATGCATGACGGGCAACCACTCAACACCCCTCTTGACAAAGATCATCCTGTGGTGGTGACCGGTGATGACAGCTTCTCTTATAATGGAAAAACCTACACCCTCGATGACTGCCATTTCTTGTTGGACGCCACCATTGACGGGGAGGTGACCCAGCGAAGCCCATATCTCTGCAACAGCCTTCAACAGGTGGTGGAAAGACTAAAGGATGGCACACCCGAACAGCCCATGGTGGTCTATATCGCACCCAATGTCTATTGGGTGGATGATCCGGATGATCCGACGGTGAGGGAAGGTGTCAACGGGCGTGAACCTTTCGGCATGACCATCAGGTGCCAAAACCTGCACTTGATAGGATTGTCAGACCAACCACAGCATGTCGTGCTGGCTGCACAGCGCGGACAGACACAAGGAGCTGTGGGCAACTTCACCATGCTCGACTTTCATGGAGACGGACTGATGGTGCGCAATCTCACCATGGGAAACTATTGTAATGTGGATCTCGAATACCCGCTCCGTCCTTCTTTGGGCAGGAAAAGGAGAAGTGATGCCATCACGCAGGCACATGTGGCTTACTGTCATGGTGACCGTGTGGTGGCTACCAACGTCAGGTTTATCAGTCGTCTAAACATGAACCCCCTCAACGGGGCGCGACGCATTTTGTTTGATCATTGCCACATGGAGTCAACAGATGATGCGCTCACGGGAAATGGAGTATACCTGCATTGTGATTTTGAATTTTACGGACAAAAGCCTTTTTACACCACCAGGCAGACGGGAGCGGTGATGCTCGATTGCGACTTCTATCTCAAATCAAACAATACAAAGACCTACTTTTGTAAATCACCAGGGGCTGTTACTTTGATTGACTGTAGATTTCATGCGGAGAGACCCGTGGAAGTCGACTGGACAGCCTATCCTCCTGAGCATCTCAGGTGCTACTATAGTCAGGTGACATTCAACGGACAACCCTATGTGGTGGGCAATCCACAAAGCACATCTGTCTGTCTTGATGGAAAGGAGGCTTTGAAAGCGTTCAAGATGGATGGAGAATACCAGATTGCCAATCTCCTCGCCGGGGATGATGGTTGGTGCCCCCCAGGTTACGAAACCACCAGAAAAAATGCGCTCCGATCTGTCTGTCTAAAGGTGAGTCCCAACCATGCGACACTCTTGGGCGACGGACAACCGCTATTGATCAACTGCCAACAATGGCGGCATGGGGATTATGCTGCAGAGACGCTTCAAACGGTGAAATGGAGTATAGATGAAAAGTATGAAAATATCTTACATCTGACATCACTCCCTGATGGCGGTTGCCGACTGGTGTCTGATGATGACGACGACACGCCTGTTGATGTGGTCGTGCAAGCCACCACCCCAGATGGCTTGCAGGGAGCCATGACGCTGCACCTTGAGGGAAAACCCTTGCCGCCACCTTCTTTGGCCCATCAGCCTTTCATCACCCTGGAGAAAGATGTGGCGACGTTGCGATACAGACTGTCTCCCGACAACCATGGCGATGACAGTGACATTTCGTGGTTTGTCGCTGATGATAAGCGGTGGAGCCATCCTTTGCCCGTGGCGACCAGCAATGATGGTCCTATGCGTAGCTGTAATATCCATCCCGACTGGTCAGGGAAATATCTGATGGCTGTCATCGCACCACGCCATGCCCGAAGTGGCTTTGGTGAGAGGGATACTGTCTTCTATCCCAAAAAACTGCGTCAGAAAAGAGTGACCCGCCCGTCTGTTTTGGAAACTGATTTCAGCAATTTCCCTTGCGGATGGCAGAAAACGGTCAAAGAAGGTTTTTGGACCGTGGATGGGTATAAACCCGCCGACACAGCGCCATATCCTTGGAGCGTGGACGAAACCCGACCGATGTGGCAATATGGGGAGGGATTCAATGGGGCTGTCGGAAAAGGATTGCTCCAAGCACAGAGAGGTGCAAGGATGATGTATACGCCCAAGGCCGACAAGGTAGGCAACATGCGGCTGACGCTGGATGTCGATCCCACCAAAACAGCCGGACAGGGATTCGGAAGTGCCACCGGACAATATATGGATGTGGCTTTGAAGTTTGATACCCGTTCGTTGACAGGCTATGCCTTGAGGATCATCCGTACCACCAAATATGCCAAGGCGGTAGACTTCTTGCTCATCCGCTATGACCACGGGCAGACAACACCGCTCACATCACCCGTGAGTGCCATCTGCTATCGCACAGGATGCCATATTTCCGTCGCCTATGATGACGGATTGTTGACGGCTCATGTGACCACCGACACACCACTCGACCAACCCGACGACACGCAGCTCAAAACCGAAGTATCATTGTCGGCCACCGTTGAGTCCAATGATTTCGGAGGGTTCTGTCTGCAGCACACCGGGACATGCGGGGAGAGCACGACGATGCTCCATCATCTGCGTCTGGAATGGGAGTGAATTATACAATAGGAAGAGAGATGCCTTTGATCTTTTGGTAAATGTCGAGCGCAAAAACATCCGTCATGCCACTCACAAAGTCGATGACGGCCATAACACGGGTTTCCAGATCCTCGGCTTGGATGTCGTACTGACTGCTCACACGGTTGATGAGTTGTTGTGAGTAGTATCGTTCAGGAGACATGATGGCGGAGATCATCGCTGTCATCAATGTCTCTATAATCTGATATCCGGATAGTTCCACATCAAGTACGGGCTTACTGTTGTATATCTTCTTCCGCGATACTTTCGTGCATCTGACATAAGCATCGTGCACTTGTTGGGAAATATGGTCAATCAGGCTGCCTGTGAACGTGCCGTTGAGAATAGCATCTTCATGGGTCACGAAAACGTCGACACATTCGTGTACCAGCAATCCGATGACACTGGCACGCATATACACAACCCGTTCGTTGGGATCTGTGATCTGTTCATCGATGATGCGTTTCTTCATCTTTTCCTGTACCGTCTCATCGAAAAAACCGAGAAGCAAAGCTGATGTCTCCTCGTAAGAGAGTATCTTCAATTTGTGGGCATCCTCGATGTCCATTATCTCGTAGCAGATGTCGTCGGCTGCTTCCACAAGGTACACCAACGGATAACGGGCAAAACGTTGCGGATGGTCTGAAGATGCGGTGATGCCGAGTTCGGAGGCTATCTTGTGGTAAATGCTCTCTTCACTTTGGAAAAAGCCAAACTTCCCTTTCTTTCCTGAGAGGGTGGATGGGTAAGGATATTTGACAATCGACGCCAAGGTGGAATAGGTGAGGACAAAACCACCTTCGCGGCGACCCTTGAAACGGTGAGTCAACAGACGGAAGGCGTTGGCGTTACCCTCAAAATGGGTGATGTCGCTCCAGAATGCTTCACTCACCTTCTCGCGTAGGCACAAGCCAGGACCCTCAATGAAAAATGACTGAATGGCTCGCTCACCGGAATGGCCGAAAGGGGGATTGCCCATGTCGTGTGCCAGGCACGCTGCTGAGACAATACTGCCTATCTCCTCAAAAATAGTGCCACGCAATTCGGGATGAAGATTGCCAAGACGTAGGGCGATGTCGTTGCCTAACGACATCCCTACACACGACACTTCCAGACTGTGAGTCAGACGGTTATGCACAAATACACTGCCAGGGAGAGGAAACACCTGGGTCTTGTTCTGAAGACGACGAAAGGGGGCTGAGAAAATCAGACGGTCGCTGTCACGCTTGAACTCCGAGCGGTCATCGTGACGCTCGAAATGACGGTGCTCTTGCCCCAGACGTTTAGTGGATATCAGTTGTTGCCAGTTCATATCTCCCGCAAAAGTAAACTAAAAAAGTCTAATTTCTTTCTTTTTATCTTTGAAAATGACGTTTTGTGGGTAGAAATCGTTAATTTTGCATCTCAAATCCTTACGAACAATATATTCAATGCTGCAGATCAAGGTTGTCAACAAAGGACGGCACCCGTTGCCACAATATGCCACCTCGCTTAGTGCTGGTATGGACCTGAGAGCCAATATCGATCAGCCGGTAACATTGAGGCCTTTGGAAAGAAGACTCATTCCTACCGGACTTTTTATCGCATTGCCTCCTGGATATGAGGCACAAGTGAGACCCAGAAGTGGACTGGCGCTCAAGCATGGCATCACGGTGCTCAACACACCGGGAACCATCGATGCTGACTATCGGGGGGAGGTCATGGTGCTGTTGGTGAACTTCTCTGCTGAAGATTTCGTCGTGGCCGACGGGGAACGTATCGCACAGATGGTCATCGCCCGTCACGAACAGGGCGAATGGATAGAGACCGATCAGCTGGATGAGACCACACGCGGAACAGGGGGATATGGACACACCGGAGTGAAATAGACCGATCAAGAGCAATAAGACCGAATGAAGAGAAAATCTGTTTTCATGTCACAAGTGGTCATGCGCACCATAGTCCTGATCATGGCTATGGCGTCATTGTCTGCGGTTGAGGCGCGCAACAAGAAAAAGAAGGTGCGCACAGTTCAGCCCGTGGCTGTCGTGGTGCCCTCTTTGAATGAAAACGACTCCAAACGCTTCAACTATTTCTTCCTGGAGGCTGTCAGACAACAGCAACTGGATCACCATGCTGCCGCCTATGACCTGCTGAGGCATTGCCTTGAAATCAACCCGCAGTCGCCGGAGGCCAATTTCGCCCTGTCGGCTTATTACGCTGAGATGCAAAACGACAGTGCGATGCTCGCCTGCATGGAGAAAGCAGCTGCCATCAGCCCTTCCAACCATATTTATCTCGAAAGACTCGGTCAGGTCTATATCAAGACAAAAGACTACGACAAAGCTACCGAGATCTATGAGAGGTTGTCGGAAAATAACCCAGGGCGCACCGACGTGCTGGGCATTTTGGTGCAACTCTATCAGAACCAGCAAAATTACGACAAGGTCATCGATATCCTCAACAGGTTTGAGATGATCGAAGGCAGCAACGAGGATATCACCCTTTCTAAAATGCAAGTCTATGCCATGCAAGGAGATAAGAAAAAGGAGTTCAATGAACTCCGCAACCTGGCACGGCAGCATCCCAACGACTACAATTTCAGGGTGATGATGGGAAATTGGCTCCTGCAGAACGGGAAGGAAAAACAAGCGTTGGCTGAATATAATAATGTGCTTAAAAAAGAGCCGGGCAACATCATGGCGCAGATGTCGATGTTGGATTACTACCGGTCGCAACAGCAAGACTCTTTGGCGAAGGCTCAGACTGAACGCTTGCTCCTGAGCGAGCAAACGGAGTTGGATAGTAAAAGACTGCTCATGAGGCAGTTCATCAGCGACAATGAGCAGCATGGTGGTGATAGCACAGAGGTGCTCGACCTCTTCGAAAAGGTCTTGAGCCAACCACAGCCCAATGCTGAGATGGCCGACTTGTGTGCCGCCTATATGTCGATCAAGAAAATGCCTCAGGATACCATCAGCAAGGCGTTGGAGAGGGTCATCAGCATTGAGCCAGACAATGTGGGTGCCCGACTGCAACTCCTCCAGACGGCTTGGGAAAAGAAAGATTTTGACAGAATCGTCACGCTTGCCAAACCGGGTGTCGAGTATCATCCCGACAATATCTGGTTCTACTATTTCCTGGGACTGGCTTACTCGCAGAAAAAGGATAATGAGTTGGCACTGGAGACCTTCCGGAAAGGTGTGGGACAGGCAGGAGAGGACAGCGACAAGAAAATCGTGGCCGACTTCTATTCCATCATTGGTGATATCCTTCATGAGAAAGGACAATTCAAGGAGGCTTACGAAGCCTACGACAGTTGCCTGCAATACCAACCCGACAATATCGGATGCCTCAACAACTATGCTTATTACCTCAGTGTCGAAGGAAGAGACCTGGCCAAAGCTGAGCAAATGAGTTATCGCACTGTCAAAGTGGAGTCCAACAATCCGACCTACCTCGACACCTATGCGTGGATCCTCTTCCGGCAGGAACGGTATGAGGAGGCACGTATTTACATCGAACAGGCACTGGCGGCTGACTCCACACTCAGTGATGTCATCATCGAGCATGCAGGAGATATCTATATGATGGCTGGGATGCCAGAGAAAGCACTGGAATATTGGCAGCGGGCTCTTGACATGGGATCAGATAATGCTGCCTTGCTGAAAGAGAAAATCAGAAAAAGAAAATATATTGACGACAGAAAATGATGAAAATGACCAAGAATAACATCACTCGCATCATCCTGCTGGCTTTGCCGCTGATCTTGGTGGCTTGCGGGAGCAAGAAAAAATTGGTGACCGACAACAATAGTAACGGACCTTCCGTCAGCAACACCACACCGTCGGTCGTCTCCCCTGAGCCGGGAAGTGTAGATCGTATCGCTGTGATCAACAAGGTGAACGCACAAGCTGCCACCGCCAAAAATCTGGTGGCAAGCATCGACTTCAATATCAAGTCGGGAAGCAAGGACATCACCGTCGATGGAAAACTCAGCATGAGGAAAGACGAGGTGGTGAGGTTGCAACTCTCTCCCTTGGGCTTGATGGAGGTCGGACGGATGGAGTTCACACGCGATACGGTGCTCATCATCGACCGTATGCACAAGCAATACCTCAAAAGCAGTTACGACCAGGTTAGCTTCTTACGCGACAACGGTATTGATTTCTATGCGTTGCAGGCACTCTTTTGGAACCAATTGTTCATGCCGGGTGAGAAAAGTGTGAGCAATAGCAATTCCAGCAAATACAATATCAAAGACCGCACCATCTCCATCGAAAAAGGAAAAATGGCTTACCAATGGTTGGCTGACCAGACTTGGGAACATATCACTGCAGCCAAGGCTTCCTATAATGGTGGCAGCAGCAAGTCGCAACTCGACTGGAATTATGATGAGTTCAAACCCTTTGCAGGCAAAACTTTCCCCGCTCTCCATCAAGTGAAAGTAAGCACGAGGGGACGTGTCATCCAAGTGGGGATAAAGATCAAAAACATGAAAGAAGATGCCAAATGGGATACTGAGACCAAAGTGTCGTCCAAGTATAAACCCGTGGAACTCAAGGACGTAATCAATCAAATTCTGAAACTATGACAAAAAGATATCTCATGCTGCTCCTGGTCGTGCTATTGGCTGTGCCACAGTTCGCGCAGACAAAGCACAGAAGGTCGTCGGGCTCAAGGGCTCGTACGACCACCAGCCGTGTCCAACAGACAGGGAAAACGGGTAGCAAGCAGACTTCTACCTCACAGCAAAAAGGCAAAAAAGGTGGAACTGTGAATTACAGTACCAAGGAGATCCGTGGACTGCAAAGCCAACGCAAACAGATAGAACAGGACATCAGAGACCAACAAAATAAATTGAGGGCCAATAAGGAGAATGTGGCCAGTAAACTCAATGAGTTGATGGTCATCAATGGAGAGATAGATGCCAAACAGAAAGACATCGATGGATTTGAGATGGAAATCAAGAACCTGGATGGCAATATCGGCATTCTGAAATCGCAGATGACAACCCTTGAGGGGCAGTTGCAAGAGCGGCAACAAAAGTTTATCAAGTCGATGCGATACATGGCGAGACATCATTCTATTCAAGATAAACTGATGTTCATCTTTAGTGCCAAGAGCCTCACTGAGGCCTACCGTAGAATGCGCTTTGTGCGTGAATATGCTGCCTATCAGAGGGCGCAGGGTGAGCAGATTAAGTCAAAGAAAGAGGAAATCAGCCTCAAAAACCATCAGCTTGAGGTGGTGCGCATACAGAAAAACCAGTTGCTCAACAAGGGCAAGGAGGCCAGGGCTGACTTGCAAAACAAGCATGCAGAGCAGCAAAAGGTGGTCAACGAGTTGCAGAATGAGCAGCGCACCATCCAGGTGATCATCTCTGAGCAAGAACGCAAAAATGCTCAGATCAATGCGGAGATCGACCGTCTTGTAGCGGTGGAGGTAGAGAAGGCTCGCGCACGTGCCGCCGCAGAAGCCAAGCGAAAGGCAGAGGCCGCAGCGGCTAAGAAAAGAGCCGAGGAACTGGCGCGAAAGAAAGCGGCTGCAGAGGCTGCCAAACGGGAGGAAGAACGACGTATCGCTGCCGCCAAGGCTGAGGAGGCAAGGTTGAAAGCAGCGGCTGAAGCGGCCGCTCGGGAACATGCACGGCGCTTGGCGGCTGAGAAAGCGGCGGCTGAGGCAAGGGCCAAGGCGCGTGCTGAGGCTGAGGCAAGAGCAAAGAAAGAGGCTGAGAACAAAGAGAGACGTGAGGCTGAGGCCAGGGCGAAAGCAGCGGCGGAAGAGGCTCGGGCTGCCGAAGAGGCCGCAAGAAAGAGTGCGGCCGAAAAGGAACGTGCCGAACAGGCGGCAAAAGAGGCCGAGTCGGCAAGACTGGCCGCTGAACGAAAAGCCGTGGCTGATGCTGCCAGACGGGAAAAAGAGGCGGAAGAGGCTGCCAAAGAGGCTTCCAAGGTGGAGACCATGTCAGCTGTCGACAGACAGATCAGCGGTAGTTTTGAGAGCAACAAAGGACGTCTGCCCATGCCTGTCACGGGAAAATATAAGATCGTGAGCCACTTCGGACAATACGATGTGGAAGGACTGCGTAACGTGAAACTCGACAACAAGGGTATCAACATCCTTTGTCAACCGGGAGCCAGTGCCAGAGCAATCTTTGAAGGTGAGGTGAGTGCGGTCGTCAATGTGGCCGGACAACTGGTGGTCATGTTGAGACACGGCGACTTCATCTCTGTCTACTGTAACCTCAAGTCTGTTCATGTTAGAAAAGGCCAGAAGGTGACCACGCGACAAGCGCTCGGCACCGTCGGACAAGATGATATCTTGCAGTTCCAACTGCGCAGAGAGACAGCAAAACTCAACCCGGAGACCTGGTTGGGCAGATAATTCCTTAAAGGTGGGCTCTATTAATTTTGTCTAAAGTCTTCGGTTAACCGATGTCGATGCCATCGAGAATGCGGATATAGCTCTCGATGGCATCGCTGATTTCATGCAGACAGATAAATTCGTCGGCGGAATGGGAGCGTGAGGATTCTCCTGGACCCAGTTTCAACGAATCAAAAGGCATCAGCGCCTGATCGCTAAGGGTCGGAGAACCGAATGGTGTCATGCCCATCGAAATACAGCGGCGCACCACAGGATGATGGCAAGAGATGTGTGATGAGTGGAGACGGAAGGAACGGGCCTTTACCTCACTATGCACGTGACTGCGAATGATGTCGAACACCTCCTCGTTGGTGTAGTGCTCATTGGTCCGCACATCAATGGTGGCCTGGCAGATGTCGGGAACCAGATTGTGCTGCGTGCCGGCATGGAGTACCGTCACGCTCATCAGCGTCGGTCCTAACAGGTCGCTGACTCGTTCAAAACGGTAAGAGCGGAGCCATAGCAGGTCGTCAAGCATGGCATAGATGGCATTCACTCCCTCACCGCGGGCAGCATGCCCCGAACGGCCCTTCGATGTCATGTCGACCACCATCAGACCTTTCTCGGCCACGGCGGGTTGCATGCCGGTGGGCTCTCCCACCACAGCCATGTCAATGTGAGGCAACAAGGGCAACACATGGCTGATGCCATTCGCTCCCGACACTTCTTCCTCGGCAGACGCCAAAAAAATGAGATTGTAGGACTGGGGATGACGGCAAAAATGACCATATACCTGCAACAGTGACACCAGTCCGCCACCGCAGTCATTGCTGCCCAGACCATATAGACGGCCTTCCTCGATGACAGGTTGGTGAGGGTCGCGGGTCCAGGATGCCACGGGACGGACCGTGTCGATATGGGCATTCAGCAAAATGGTGGGCCTGTGCTCATCGTAGCCAGGTGCCACAGACCACAGATTGTTGACATCGCGGTGAGGGGACATCCCAGCAGAGCACATCCATTCCTCCAGCATGTCGGAAGCAGACGATTCTTGCCGGCTTACACGGGGGATGGAGATGAGCCGTTGGAGCAACTCCACCGCATTGTGGGCATATTCTCTTGTCATGATGAATGCAAAGTTAGCAAGAATGATAAGAAAAATCATCTTTTTCTTTGTTTTTCGTTCAAATAACGCTATTTTTGCATAATTAATAGGTATGGGTAATGTTATGACAACTGGTGAAACCGCATCATGTGATATTCCCCACCTGGTTAAAAAAAACAATTATGCAGACAAATTGCCACTTTTCGGTTCTCATCCACGAACAAGCTAAAATTTTTGGCGATAAGGCCGCTCTGTCTTACCGTGAGTTTGGTAGCAGAGAATGGAAGTCAGTGTCATGGAATGAATTTTCACGGATTGTCAAAATCGTATCCAACGCTTTGATGAACTTGGGCGTCAAGGTACAAGAGAATATTGGTGTCTTCTCGCAGAATGCCGTCCAGTATCTCTATACCGATTTCGGCGCATTTGGTATCCGTGCCGTCACAGTGCCTTTCTATGCCACAAGTAGTGAGGAGCAGATACGTTTCATGATTTCTGATGCAGAAGTGAGGGTGCTCTTTGTCGGTGAACAGGAACAATATGACAAGGCTTTGCGGGTGTTCCCACAATGTCCTTCACTTGAGAGAATCATCGTCTTCGACAAACGGGTGAAGATCCATTCCACCGACAACAATACCATCTACTTTGAGGATTTCCTCAAGTTGGGTGAGAATTTGCCGAGACAGACGGAGGTGGAGAAACGCTATCAGGAGGCTAATTATGACGATATCT
>CADCQC010000225.1 GCA_902803455.1 uncultured Prevotellaceae bacterium | reverse complement strand
TTGTTCTCGCCCGAGGCCCTTGTCTTCCCTCAAAGTTACGATTACTCGTAGAGACGCAATATTTCCCCATCGGTACTTTATCGTCATTCATCGCCAGACAAGCAGAACAACCAGGTTGACGGACGATGAATCCTGATTCCAGTAACAATTTGTCAATACCTTCAGCCTTGATCTGTCTGTCAACCTCCCAGCTCCCGGGGACGAGCCATGCAGTGATGTTGGGCGCCTTTTTACGTCCACGAACCAATGAGGCAAATGCTCTGAAATCCTCGATTCTGCCATTGGTACAAGCACCCAAAAAGACATAATCTACCGGATGTCCCAATAACTTCTCACCCTCATGAAATCCCATATAGTCAAGTGATTTGAGGAATGAAGCCCTACTCATTTCGTCAATGTCGCTCACCAAGGGAATCGTTTCATCCACTGCGATACCCATTCCCGGATTCGTTCCATAAGTGATACGAGGCCTGATATCCTCCGCATCAAATGACAGCTCCCGATCGAAAATGGCGTCATCCCCACTCTTCAAAGTCTTCCAATAAGCAACATTCCGCAGCCAATCATCTCCTTTTGGAGCAAATTCTTTAGTCTTCAGATAGTCGAATGTCGTTTGGTCGGGAGATATAAGGCCACCTCGTGCCCCCATCTCAATACTGAGATTGCAAAGTGTGAGTCTACCTTCCATGGTCATATTTCTCACCACATCGCCATCATATTCCACAAAGAAACCAGTAGCCCCAGAAGTTGATATTTTGGAAATAAGATATAATGCGACATCCTTTGGAGTGACCCCTTTACCCAAAGATCCATTGATGTTGATTCTCATGGTTTTGGGTTTTTGCTGCAGAATGCATTGAGAGGCCAAGACCATCTCCACCTCTGAAGTTCCTATTCCAAAAGCAACAGCCCCCATAGCACCATGTGTAGAAGTATGTGAATCGCCACAAACGATCGTCATACCCGGCAATGAAAGTCCTTTCTCAGGTCCGACGACATGAATAATGCCATTATCAGGTGACATCATGCCATAATAAGTCAATCCGAATTCCCTGCAATTATTCTCCAGAGCATCCACCTGAGCCTTAGAAACCGGATCAGAGATTGGTTTGTCCTGATCATGTGTAGGGATATTGTGATCGGGCATACAGACCACCTGTTCAGGCCTTAAACATTTCAAGCCACGATTTCTGAGGCCTTCAAATGCCTGTGGTGAAGTCACCTCATGACAATAGAGTCTGTCAATATATAGTTGTGTAGGTCCATCTGTCACCTGCCTGACGACATGTTTGTCCCAAATCTTATCGAAAAGCGTGTTTTTACTCATACCTAATTATTTTTCTCTAAATTTATTGATACAATCAATATAAGCTTCGACCGATGCTGTGACAATATCGGTATTGGCTCCAAATCCATAATACAATCCACCATCATATTCTACCTGCATGTGAACTTTACCCACATCATTAGAACCTTTAGAAATGGCCTGAATGGTGAATTCTTTGAGTGTCATCTTTTTCTGAATGATTCTTTTGAGCGCATTGATGGCAGCATCCACAGGACCATTACCTGTGGCTGCCTCCACAAATTTCTGTCCACTGATATCCAATCCTATACTGGCCACACTTCTGACCCCCATTCCTGTCGTCACCTGAAGGAAATCGAGTCTGACCGCATGAGCCTCCGCAGTATCAGCACCAGCAAGCATCAGGATATCAGCATCACCAATCTCTTTCTTTTGATCGGCAAGTTTTAGGAATTTATCATAAATTTTGTCTATCCGTTTCTCATCATCTATATTCACCCCCAAAACACTCAACCTATATTTCAAAGCAGCCCTTCCAGAACGAGCCGTAAGCACGATCGCATTGTCGTCCAGTCCGATATCTTTAGGATCCATAATCTCATAGGTTGACACATTTTTCAACACGCCATCCTGATGAATGCCGCTTGAATGCGAGAAAGCGTTCCTTCCGACGACCGCCTTATTGGGTTGTACGGGCATATTCATCAGACTTGACACCATCCTGCTGGTGGGATAAATTTTTGTCGTATTGATATTGGTGTCTATTTGAATACCTTTGTGGCATTTGAGGATCATTGCGATTTCTTCCAGCGACGTGTTGCCAGCCCTTTCACCAATACCATTGACGGTGACCTCTACCTGTCGAGCTCCATTAAGAACACCACTAAGC
>CADCQC010000224.1 GCA_902803455.1 uncultured Prevotellaceae bacterium | reverse complement strand
TTGCGCCCACTGAGTGGTCATCGCAAGTATCATCAATAATAATGCTCTGATATAACTTTTCATAGATTATAAAAAATTAGTGAATAATAATTCTATTTTAGTCAGTTTTACGATTTTAGTCAGTTTAAAAAAATACTAATTTGCAAATTATAATAATGTGCAAAGATAAGCAATAATTCTAATTCAAAAAATTAAAATGACAGAAAATTAGACAAATTTTAAAAAACATCAGACTAATATGTCAAAAAACGAGAAAGTGTCGCAAAATAGATGACAGATTCTATGTTGATGATGAAAAAATCTATTGGATTTCTTGATCCAGAGAAGCAGAAAAGTCAGATTTTATTTCTACATTTGCGGCATGAAAAAGGAAAGATATGCGTTGTTTTTCGACATCGACGGTACATTGGTGAGCTTGGAGAGCCATGAGATACCAGCATCAACGATTTTCGCCCTTACCCAAGCGAAAGCCAACGGTCATCGTATCTATATCGCGACAGGCCGTCCGATCACCATCATCAACAACCTTGGCCCCATCGAGCACCTGATTGATGGCTATATCACCACCAACGGTTCCTACTGTTTTGTAGGCACAGAGGAAGTCTGCTGTATCCCCATTCCCGATGCCGATGTGAGGACGATGATTGACGATGCCCGTGAGAAAGACTATTCCTGCATCATCGCGAGTGAGACAAAGTTTGTCGTGTTTAATGCCCATGAGGATGTGGAGCGGGTGTTCTGTCATGAGCTGGCGGTGAGCAACCTTGACATCCATGCCCCTTGGCAACCCGCTCTGGAAGAGCGCATTATGCAGTTTTCCCCCTTTTTCTCCGCTGACTACGAGGAAGAGATTCTCTCTCGCATGCCCGGGTGTGTGTCAGGCCGTTGGCACCCGGAGTTCACAGACATCACGGCAGTGGGAGGCGACAAGGGCGCGGCCCTTCTGCTCATGGCGCATCATGAAGGAATCGACATCTCACGCACGATGGCCTTCGGTGACGGGGGCAACGACGCCACCATGATCCGTGAGGCAGGTATCGGAGTGGCCATGGGCAACGCCATCGCCTCGCTGAAGGAAGAGGCCGACCATATCACCCGGACGGCGGATGATGACGGGGTGCTGGCAGCCCTGCGGCATTATGGACTGATATAGAAGATAGGAAAGAGGGAAAGAAAGAAAGAAAGAACAGATGATGAAAAGATGGAAAGGACAGCCGCCGAACTCGGCGGCTGTGAAGGAAGGGATGAACAAAAACTTGTATTATTGATATCTTTTCCAATTGCGGTAGAAGGAGGAGGGCGTGGTGTATCCGCAAAGGGAAGCGATCTGGTTTTTGGAGTATTCTGGGTGCTCCTCCATCAGTTTTTTTGCAAAAGCGATGCGGAAGCGGTTGACATATTCCTTGAAAGACATGCCAGTAGCCTCATTCAGCGCATTGATGAGGTAGGTGCGGTTGGTGCCCAGCATCTGTGCCACCTCATCGAGCTTCAAATCATGACGCAGATACAGTTGTTGCTCCTCCATCAGTGATGCGAGTCTTTCCATGAGCGGCAGTCCCTTATTGATGTGTCCTGTCGGAGCCTCCGTCACGCCTTGGGTTTCAAAAACCAGCTCAGGGATTTGCTCGATGAGATTCTCAGCTTCGTCTACCACAGCCTTGCCGGCAAGGTTCTGCTCTATGATGTCATCCTCCTCCGCCATGTCGTTCTGCCGTATGATCTCCCTTGCCACAGGCCGCCGGCGCAGTCCGATCCATCCGATGGCAAAGATCACAGAAGAGAAAGTGAAGGAAGGCAATGCCATCCATAGCGAATCCTCAAACCACTGACGCCCTATCCTATTGACCACGAGCGACAATACCGATGTGATGACCAAGATCACCAGGATGATGTTCACCCAATGAAGAGATCTCTCCTCAGTATCGGCATACAACAGGTCGATCTTGCGATGATAGTCTCTCACCTTCCTTACACCAACGACCATCACCAGTACCACCTCAAGCGAGAAGATCACCTTGCATATATCATGAGCCACGGCCAGGGTCATGGCCCAATCCGACAGTCCTTCCTTTGTCCCCTCATTCAGATAAATCTGCAGGAAAGCCTCCGTCTGTTCCGGCGACATCATCGCATAGATTACCCCAAACACCCCTCCACAGATGATAGACGGACAAAGCAAGGCAGCTATCGTCCACCTATTAAAAGACAAAGGTTTAGTGTCTGCCAGTTCGCTGATATAGATCAGGTATAGCGGATAAACCGCGAGGTTGCACATCCCATAGACTGTATCGCTCCATGGAATGAGCCTATTCATATGAGAGAAGAAGATATAATGCCCCGTATATAATAAGGTAGTGGCCAGTCCCCAAGCGAACAGCCAACAACGTGGGCGGTCAGTCTTGTGCCGCAGCGCCAATGCCAGTTGGGCAGTGATGACGCCACAGACAATCATGGGCAGAGAGATGAATAATGACAAGAACATCGGCACAAGGGTAATTCATTTTGGTCCGCCCATGATGGATGATGATTTTACAAGAAGATTCTTGAGGTGAGCATGATATAGCCCACTTTGCGTTTCATGCCTTTCAGAGATCCACCGGCATAGTCCTCATTGATAAAGTTATGAAGCGGCATGGAGAACTGCAAGATGGTCTTGGATTTATCATCCTTATCAAAAGAGAATGCCAATGCGAAATCTAATCCGACGCCGCTTTTGAGCATATCCTTATCTATGCCAGGCATGGAACCTTCGCTGCCGACCACGATATCATAGAACATGCCCACCTCGAAAGCGTCGCTACTTCCGAAGACCAAGCCCGCACGAGGCTGGATATAGTTGCCCCGCAAGTTTTTGTCGGTATCCTTGACTACGATTTCCTGACTTTTATAATAGATGCCAGCATAGCCACCCATGACGGAAGGTTTATATGAGACATCCAGGCCAATGCCATAATCCCCCAGGTTTTTGAAAGGATTGCTGAACGCCCTGTGATAAGGTCCGTAGATATCCGATGCACCACTAAAGCCCTTCTTCTGCAATCCGATGGGGAAAACCAGATCAGCATAGGAAAGAATTCTCTCTGCCGTGAGCGCCTCTTTTGTATCCTCGTCGAAGGCCACCTCATTCACCAACCCAGCTGCAGCCGTCCAGATGAGTGTTGTGAAATAATTGGTCGACCAGACACGCGAGTCGAGTGTCCATTTCTTGTCACTACTCTGTGCCCATGTATTGGAAAACACCAGGACTGCCATGGTGATGATCAAACAAAATCTTTTCATTGTTTTAAGTATTTAATGATAAATGTATAAATAATTAATCTGAAGAAGTGGTTTACGGATGCGAAATTACAAAAATCATTTCATAAAAACGTCATAATTTATCAAAAAGGTAACAAAAAAGAGCGATTTAGCGTTAAATTGTTCAACATCATTTTGTCTTGCGTACAAATTGCATTATCTTTGCACCCGAAAAAAAAACGAGATATGTCAAATCATCAAACCATTGTCGGATTAAAGATTAAAGGTCTCAGGGAATCAAAGAACCTGAGCATTGAAGAGATTTCAGAGCGCAGCGGTCTATCCGCCGAGCAGATTATGTCCATCGAGAACGACCAGCACCTCCCCTCCCTCGGTCCGCTGATCAAGATCGCCCGTGCCCTTGGCGTACGCCTTGGCACCTTCCTTGACGACAACGACGAGTTGGGTCCAGTGGTTTGCCGCAGTGAGGAGCGCAACAGCAGCATCAGTTTCTCCAACGACACGGCCGATGCCCGCAAGCACATGGAGTATCACTCCCTGGCCAAGGAGAAAGCCGGCAGGCACATGGAGCCCTTCATCATCGACATCCAGCCCAGCGAGGAGAAAAGCTTCAAGCTGTCAGCCCATGAGGGCGAAGAGTTTATCTACGTGCTTGAAGGTGAGGTAGAGATCGCCTACGGCAAGGAGCATTATCTGCTGAATGAAGGCGACAGCATTTTCTACGACTCCATCGTGGAGCACCACGTGCACGGCGCCGTCGGCAAGGCCGCCAAGATCTTGGCCGTGGTCTACATCCCCTTCTGATGCCGGCAGACTATTTTCTCTTCCATCACATTCCAAGAAAGAAAACCCAAACAGACCCGTCATTCACAAAAGATGATGCAATTATCAGAAAGAACCCTTGGGGGATGGCTTGAATACTGGGCCGAGACGACCCCCGACAAAGAATATATCGTCTATTCCGACCGTGATCTCCGTTTCACATGGAAGCAGTTCAACCAACGTGTGGACAACCTGGCCAAGGGCCTGCTCTCCATCGGCGTGAAGAAAGGCAGCAATGTGGGCATCTGGGCCACCAACGTTCCCGACTGGCTCACCTTCCTCTATGCCACGGCGAAGATCGGTGCCGTGCTTGTCACGGTGAACACGAACTACAAGCAGAAGGAGTTGGAGTATCTGTGTGAGAACTCCGACATGCACACGCTGTGCATCACCGACGGCACATGGGAATGCGACTATGTGGACATGACCTACAAGATGCTTCCCGAGTTGAAGACCTGCGAGCGCGGCCATCTGAACAGCAGCCGTTTCCCCTGCATGAAGAACGTGGTCTATATCGGCATGGAGAAATACCGCGGCATGTTCAACACTGCCGAACTTCTGTTGCTTGGCAAGAACATCGACGATGACACGCTGACGAAGGTCAAGAAGGAAGTCTCCTGCCATGACGTCGTCAACATGCAATATACCTCAGGCACTACCGGTTTCCCGAAAGGTGTGATGCTGACCCACTACAACATCTCCAACGACGGTTATATCACCGGCGAGAACATGCGTTTCACCCAGGACGACAAGTTGTGTGTGTGCGTGCCACTGTTCCACTGTTTCGGTGTCGTGTTAGCCACGATGAACTGTCTGACCCATGGCTGCACGCAGGTGATGGCGGAGAAGTTTGACCCGCTGGTGGTGTTGGCCTCCGTGCACAAGGAGCGCTGCACCGCCCTTTATGGTGTCCCCACGATGTTTATCGCCGAACTGACCCATCCGATGTTCAGCATGTTTGACATGAGTTCCCTCCGCACAGGTATCATGGCCGGTTCGCTCTGTCCTATCGAACTGATGAAGCAGGTGAGCGAGAAGATGTATATGACCATCACCAGTGTGTACGGACTGACGGAGAGTTCCCCCGGCATGACCCAGACGACTGTTGATGACACTTTTGAACAACGTTGTACGACGGTAGGGCGTGACTTCCCCTTTGTCGAGGTGCGTGTCATCGACCCCGAGACCGGCGAGGAATGTCCTGTGGGCGTGCAAGGAGAGATGTGCTGCCGCGGA
>CADCQC010000223.1 GCA_902803455.1 uncultured Prevotellaceae bacterium | reverse complement strand
TCAGAATGGTTTCACCGGTATCATCTGGGCTCCGGGCACCGGTTGGCAGGCCAACTACACCAGTTATGCCACCTATCCCATTGAAGGCTACAATATCGGTTATGCCGTCCACGACTACACGGGATGGTTCGGATGCAGCGACAATAGTTATGATGCGCAGAATTATATCAGGCAGTTCCATCAGCAGGTGCCGGTAGTCGACACTGCTCCCATCATCATCACAGAGGTTGATTGGAGTCCTGAAAAACCTGGTGAGGGACATTATAATGAACATGGGGAGTGGGTTCCAAGCAATTACGGCACTTGGTCCACTGGTTCCACATCCAAATGGGGAAAAGCCTACAAGGCGCTCCTCGACCATTATGGCAACATCTCCATGACGCTCTCCGGCACTTCCTGCCTCATTGATGTCGATACACTGATTCAGAAAAACAAGGTGGTGCCTGCCTTCGGTGGATATGAGGAGGCTTGCGGTAAGGCTTGTATGGATTGGTATGCAGAGTATTATAAGGTCGATTGGCCTCACGCCGACTTCAAAAACCGGCCTTCAAGTGATTTGGGCAACGGAAAATATAAAAATCCTGTCGTGGAGGCAGACTTCCCAGATCCGGATGTCATTAGGGTAGGGGACACCTACTACATGGTGTCTACCACCATGCACCATTTCCCTGGAGCTACCATCCTAAAGTCAAAGGACCTTGTCAATTGGGAATATTGTGCGCAACCGCTCACGCAATTGTCATCAGCCGACAATTATAACCTGGAAGGTGGACAGGATGCTTATGCAAGGGGCATGTGGGCTTGTTCCATGGATTATCACGATGGGATTTTCTATATCCTCATCAATGGAAATGATGCGGGAGGATGGCTTCTCACCGCGTCTGACCCTGAAGGGAAGTGGGAAAAGAAGAAGTTATCCCGTATTTATTACGACCCAGGTATGCTCTTCGACAATGGTAAGGTATATGTGGCTTGTGGCATCGGCAATATACAGATGTGTGAGTTGGATGAGGATTTCAACTTCATTAGAGAGAAGAATGTCATCAGCAACAAGGACGGTCTTGAGGGAAGTCATCTCTATAAAATCGGCGACTATTATTATATCTATGCCACCTATGGTGGGTGGCCCTCTGGACAGGCGGTTTTCCGGTCCAAGAATATCTTCGGACCCTATGAGGAGAAGATGCTCGTCGAGAAAATCATTGACGGCCGGCCCAATACGGTTCATCAGGGGGCTTTGTTCGACACGACGGAAGGTGAGTGGTGGACCATCATGCAAGAGGACTTGGGAGCACTCGGAAGAATGCCCAATTTGCAGCCGGTCAAATGGCAGGACGGATGGCCTATCGTGGGAAATGCAGGAAAACCATATGCTGATTATCAGAAGCCCAATGTGGGAACAGCATTCCCGAAGTCGCCATTACCTACCAACGACAATTTCCGCAGTTATCCGTTGGGCATGCAGTGGCAATGGAATCACAACCCCGATGATGGCTGTTGGTCGCTCTTTGAGCGTCCAGGATGGTTGAGATTGCGCACCTCAGGTAAGGTCAAACGTCTCACCGATGCCCGCAACATGCTGACACAACGCATCTTCGCCTATAATGACCGTGTGTCATCTGGCACTGTGCGTCTCGACGTGAGCCAGTTGAAAGAGGGAAATGTGGCGGGTATCTGCATCTTGCAGGATCCATACGCCATGATTGGATTAGAGGTAAAAGATGGGAAACGACAGCTGATCTGGAGACAAGATACGCTTCGTAAGACCAATTCCTTCTCTCCATCACAGCGCACACTCGCCGTCGATGTCGACAGCGTCATCTACTTGCGTGCCACGATCAGTTACAGCACGAGCAAGACGCAGTTCTACTATTCACTCGATAATAAGACGTATCAGGCATTAGGTGGACAGACCACACTCGGTTTCAACCTGAATGTTTTCGTGGGGGCTCGCTTCGGACTCTTCTGCTATGCGACGGGTGAGGAGACAGGGTATGCCGACTTCGACTGGTTCTCTACCGAACCGTCTTTTGAGGAATCCACATTCTATCCTGCTACCTTCGAAGGCTTCAATGAGGATATGCTGACTGTCCAGCAGCTTTCTCTTGACAATGAGTTGGTCGAGGTGATGGTCGGCAACAGGAATATGCTCAATCTGATTGCGACATATCGTGACGGACATACTGAAAACGTGTCGGCAAAGGCGAAATACGCTATCGATGCGCCTGACGTGGTGGAGATTCAGAACGGACAAGTGAGGGGGATCCGCGAGGGAACCGTACAGGTGGATGTGACCTACGATGATCCGATGGGCCATCAGCTGGCCACCTCTTTCAATGTTCGTTCCACCTTCTTCCCGTTTGCAGCTGAATATATCAATACCTCGCTCTTCGCACAGGGCACTTATACGGAGTCCACTCATACCTTCTATCCTGGACAATGGGGACAGATGGGATGGGTGTATCCCAGTGGAGCCGATATGTCAGAGTATAAATATCTGGTGGTAAAACTGAAACAGCGGCAGAATTGCAGCGCTCATCTCAATATCTTCCCGCAAAACAGCATTTGGGGTGACTGTTACGGATCTGCTGACTTCGGGTCTAAAACCTTGATTCCCATCAATTTGAAGACGGCAAAGCTCACCTCCGGTGACCATAAGGGACAGGCTCTTGACACCAAACATATCTATATCGTCAGTTTCTGGTCGAATGGTAGTGGCCCCATCGTGGTGGAGGATGTCTATCTCACCAATAATGATGATTACTCGCCACAACAGCCGTCTGCAATCGATGAACTGGTGGCAGAAGAGGATGGCATGGTGGATGTCTTCACCCTCTCAGGGCAACTCGTCCGCCACTCTGTCGATGGCAAACAGGCTACAAAAGGGCTGACGCCAGGCATCTATGTGGTCAACAGGCAAAAGGTAGTGGTGAGGTAATGGTATTTATGAAAAGAGAAAAGTCAATGAGTACTTCTGCAACTCATTGACTTTTCTCTTTTTAATAAGAGCGGAATACGGGAATCGAACCCGCCTCCTCGGCTTGGGAAGC
>CADCQC010000222.1 GCA_902803455.1 uncultured Prevotellaceae bacterium | reverse complement strand
GACGGTCAAGAAAAAAGTGAACAATGCGAAATATCGTCTCATAACAATCCAAAAATAATTTTTTCGATGCAAAGTTATCATAACAGACGCACGAATGAAAAAAACCAATGGAGTGTATAAGTGATATCAGAAATGAGAATAGCCGAATCCATTGATAATCAACGAATTCGGCTATTCTATCAGTCTAACTTGTATAACGGAAATATTCTGCTTTTTGGGGTTTAAATCTCCATAATACAGTTTTCGAACTGTTCATTTTCCACTGTTGAGCGGTTTTTGATCCTGGTTTTGTAGGTGTTGACTGTATGCACGGAGTAGTTGAGGAATTTGGCTATCCGCTCACTGTCAGTAATGCCCAAACGAATCAGTGCGAAGATACGCATTTCAGATGTAAGGGAATGGTCATTGGGCGGTAGTTTACGATCTTTCTCTTCAAACAAGAGATTGTATTTCTGCACGAAATCGGGGAAAATCTTCAAGAATGTCTGATCAAAGGCTTCATACATGTTCTCTCGCTCCGCATTCAATGTTGAGAGTTTCATCATCGCCCTGAGGTCATCGTATTGCCTTGCCACGATCTTTCGGTCAATCGTCAGATAGAGTTTCTCAAGTTTGGCGATAAACTCGCTGTTGGTATAGAATGACCTTCCGATATAAGCATTCTTAATCTTATCATCTTCCTTCAGTTGTCGGTTGGCGACCTGCAACTGATGAAGTTGGCTGGCGATGGTCTCTCGCGCCGCAGTGAGCGTATGGTTTTTCTTTCGGATGAACCAGTAACTACATAGGATAACCGCAGAGAGCAAGACAAACAGACAACTGGCAGCAATGAGCCAATTGCGCTGGCTCGAGACAGCCTCATACCTATCGCGCTCGATAATGGGCAAGATATCCCCTATCTCAATCTTACGGAGACGGCTGTTGTAGAACTGCACGTCGTCGAGTGCCTGATGCACATACACACTGGCCCTCTCATGGTCGCCTTTCTTATAGATGAGCCTTGAGAGGTGATAGAGAGCCGTAATCTCTCTCGTGGCAGTCTCATTATCGTAGATGGCCGATTGGGCGAAATAGTCGATTGCCTTGTCCTCATTATCAAGATAGATGTAAGCCCAAGCCCTTTCAGCAGTAGTCATCGCTTTCACGTGCAAGTCGGAGTCACTAAGCGACAGCACTTTATTGAACGACTCCAATGCCTGCTGGAACTGATGCTCTCGCATCTGTCTCGACCCCATACACGACCACCACCTCGCAGAATTGGGCGGGAGCAACTGCTTCAAAGAATCGAGGTATGCATTGCTCTGGGTGATATATTTGGTATAGAACGGTTCTTCCCGCACATAATCGGCCTGCGCCCTCCACAACTGACTGTTGTGCTCATAATAGTCTTCGAGCAGTCGTCCGCTCAGTTTGCTTCTGTCGATAGACCTGAGCACCTCATTGGCCTCTGTGAGGAAGCCAGCCGAGATCAGCGTGAACGAGACGGCATTGCTGGCCTGAAAGATGCGATCTTCTTGTTGATTGAACTTAGCCACAGCAAGACATTCATCAGCATAATGGTGAGCAGAGTCATAGCAGTAACTCTTATACTCATTATATAACTGATACATCAGATCATAGTATCTGTCGTCGGCTTTCTTGTTGGGGAGTTTCTCTATCTGAGCGAGATCCTTTTTCAGACTATCAATACGCTCAACACGCTGACGCTCATACTGTTCGCGCTGTGCAAGACTCTTGTCTAATTTCGACAACCAATCAGAGGAACCATCTTTTGCGAGCACGTCAGCAGGTATCCCCATCAAGATAGAAAAAAGAAAAAAGAAGATGTATTTCATGTTATTATGATCGATTCAGCATTCTATCTTCAAAATTAACCATTATCCATCAATAAACGATAAACGATGACAGTAATTTCACAAACATTAACAATCGAAAATAAAAAGGGTGATCGCGGATGAAAGGATCATTTTTAGTGGGAATTTAGAGATACTAGGGAGATGAAGGGCCTTAGGAACCTTGTGGAAGGTCCTAAAGGCCCTATTGGGGTGTCTCCAGATATTATAGTGACATGACTTCAGAGGGAAGGATAACGGCGGGCATTATCCGCGCGCCATCTGATAGATGGCCAGCATGTCCTCAGCCTTGAGTACCTTCAGACATCCGCAGGTGGCAGTATGGTCACGACTGCATTTACGGGTCATCTCATTGATCTCATCATCTGTGATATCACGGCCGATGAGTTCCTTGATATTGATGGGCATTCCGATGGCATGATAGAATTGCTCCATGGCTTCGATACCTCTCAACGCCGTGTTCATGGGATCTGTGAAGTCGTGAGGAACATCCATCACATTGACAGCGAAACGCACGAAGCGGCTGAGATTCTCGTTCATCACGTATCTTGCCCAACTCGGCCAGATAGCAGCCAGTCCGGCCCCATGCGTAACATCAAACATGCCACTGAGTTCGTGTTCCAACATGTGTGTTGCCCAGTCATCACTGATACCACATCCCGTCAGTCCGTTGTGAGCCACACTTCCTCCCCACATGATCTGTGCGCGATTACGATAATCCTCAGGATTTTTCAAGACAGGAAACACCGCCGTTCTCATCCTTCTGAGAATGGCTTCTGCCAAATCGGAGGTAAGGTCCATGTCATCATCTTTTGTGAAATATCGCTCCATGATGTGCATCATGATATCGGTGACACCTGCTGCCGTCTGGTAAGGTGGCAAGGTCATCGTACGACGTGGGTTCATGATGGCAAACTTGGGGCGCGACATATCGTTGGAATAGCCTAACTTTACGTCGCCATCCTCATTGGTGATGACGCTGGCCTCACTCATCTCACTGCCAGCGGCAGGAATCGTGAGCACAGAAGCAACGGGAAGCATTGTCTGAGGAGCAGCTTTACCAAGATAGAAATCCCACACATCTCCCTCATAACATACCCCGTAGGCGATTGCCTTGGCAGAATCGATGACACTACCGCCACCAACAGCAAGGATAAAATCCACCTTTTCCTTTCTGCACAAGTCGATGCCCTCATGGACTTTTGACAACCTCGGATTAGGAACCACGCCACCTAAAGTGACAAATTCCACTCCGCCCTCTTGTAGAAATTTGCAGATTCTATCCAACAATCCAGAGCGCTTGGCACTCTGTCCTCCATAATGCACAAGCACTTTCGAACCTCCATATTTTTTTGTCAGATAAGCCACTTGTTTCTCAGAATTCTCTCCAAACACCACTTCTGTGGGTGCATAATAAACAAAATCTCTCATTGTAAAATGTTTTTATTGTAATATGTGTTAGTCATTTGATTGTTTTTTTAATTGACCGTCCATCCGTTCTCATCAATGCTGATTGATGATTTGCTTCAATGCCGATCCAAAAATGATATACTGAGTATTACCAGCGATCGTACCCTCATTCTGTCCCCACAAGAAAGGCCAATCGTCAAAATTCTCAAAATGATCAGGATGTCTGAAGAGCAATCCTGGTGCCACGTTGCCAGGGATAAACGAGAAGTCGGCCCTGTTGTTGCCATAGAAGACAGCCTTGGGACGTGCCGAGCCAACCACCGCCACAAAAGAGTAATTATGATAAGGATGGCAGCCATAGAGCCAGTTGGCCACCCTATAAATTTCCTGTTTGGGCACGACATCAGGATAATAGAGATGTGCGAAACAGACCGTGGTGCCGAAATTGAGCACCGCATTTCCTCCAGCCCAGTTACCTAATCCAATAGGCACTCCATAAGGATTCTGCTCATCAAAACGCTGGATGTAACTCTCGTATTTCTCCACATAAGGACGCAGTTTTTTCTTATAAGCCTCATCCATATAAGGAATGGCATCAAGTGCCGTCTGCAGATTATTGGGCACATTTCTGTCGAGAGCATCCCATATCTGACGCATGAAATCATCGAGATAATGTTTCTCGTGAGTAGCGCCATACAGTTGCAGGTTGGTGGCCATATTGCCCAACTGCTGCCGGTTTCTCCGGCTTCTATTGGGACGTCTCTGATTGTTTGTGTTATTGCTGTTGCCCTCATCCCAGTTGTCGTCTTCCTGGTTATCGTTTGATAACTGAGATCTTTGCTTCATGAGTTCTGTAGCCTCCTGCATCAATCTTTTTGATTGCGTAAGCGCCCGTTTTGCCAAGTCGTCATTATAACCATCCAAGGCACGGCTTGCAGCGGCGAACATAGTCGCAGCCCTGAAATCAAGAGAAGGGTTACGCGTAGTGAAGGCCCACATATCGTCGGGTGTACCGCTACGTTTTCCGTCGGCAGACACCTCGTAGGGTTTGAGTTGCGGATCATAATGCTTTCCATCTGTGATGCTGGCTGCATCTCCCAGATGATGATAGTTGTCGAGAACAGCGTTGGACAAAGTGGAAGCCATGTGGCCGATCTGCTCAGCCTGAGCGACCAAGTTCAGCGTCCCATGTTCAATAAATTGCAAGATATCGGGCACGCCGTCAGGCCTGTGGAGATCCACGTACCGTTGCTGTTGGCTTACGAAAGTCTCATCCCTCTGAGGCTTAAACAATTCCCAAGTACGGATAAAATTCTGCACCACATTAATATTGGAACCCGTCTCAATATCAAAGTCACCAGCATCGAAAAAGCCGCCGATATTGAGTCCAGGGATCAGTTCATAAGGTTTGTACTTCGTATCCGTCGTCTGCCCTTGGGAATGGAGGTCGAAATGGTCACTTGGCGGAGCCTGCAGATAACCCTCTTTGAACGGTTCCCCATGCCAGGTGCGATAGCCTTCATTCACATACATGTGATTCATATGGATAGGCACCCACACATCGGTGGTGGCATCAGTAATCTTGTCATAGACATGCTCATCAATGAGGAAATCATTGGTTCTGGTGTTTCCATACTGGATGAAGTAGACACCAGGCTGTTTCACTTCTGAGAAGTCAAACTTCACATAATTGTATTTGAAATAAGTCCCCCATGACTGAAGGTTACCATGGAAAGCCTCCACCGCCTTACCATCATCGTTGATGCGCATCAGTGAAGCCCCTGAAAGAGGCTGTTCGGCTTTATCAAGTTCAATGACAGCCACTTTCGGCTGGTCAGGGATATAACCAATCTGAGAGAATCCGATATTGGGTTGCCGTATCCAACCAGGAATGGCATTCGGTTCTACCAGCCAAGTCACCACCTTGCCCGTCTTACCCTTCGGCAAAATGCTCCTCAAGACAAACCACCCATTCTGCGCCAGCATCCTCCCGTCATAGAGTTTGAGTTCCGCATCACTGCTACTGATGCGGATCATGCGTTCAGGATCGTCTGTCGCCAATGTCATGACGTGCCCTGCTTCTATCGGCAGAGGGTCAACAAACCGCCCTGTACCCCGGTCGTCATAGGTTTTGAAGCCTTTAAACTGTCGTGGTTTTTCAGTATTTGGGCGTGTGATGGTCTCGCTGGTGGCATATCGTGGCAAGCGCCCCAGGCGTCCATCCACGGTAAATGTTTTCAACCAATAT
>CADCQC010000221.1 GCA_902803455.1 uncultured Prevotellaceae bacterium | reverse complement strand
ATGCATTAGAATCTTATCTTCGTGAATTGCTGACACTATATCACGGGGACGGGGAAATTGTATCACGGGGACGGGGAAATTGATATGTTTTTGAGTCTTCTTATGATGCTGAAGCCAACCGCTATGCGTTTGGACAGTTGTCTGATTGCATCTCCTTTTTGCAAAACGGAAATGAGAACCTTGTCCCTATCCAGCTTGGGGAGAGATAAAATCCTTTCGATGGGCATCCCACGTATCAATTTCCCCGTCCCCGTGATATGCAATGTAGCAATATGTTGTCTCAAATTTAAGGTCAGAAAGAGAAGCCGTCATCACTTGCTGACTTCCACCTACCTCAACTATCTTTGCATTGCTTGGCAAACTTGAAATCCCAATTGGGGTGAAAGGCTCTTATCTTTATTTTTTTGTTGTAAAAAAGTGACAAAAGATGAATGATAATGAAATTTGTTTGCTATATTTGCCATGGATATGCCTGGTTTTGCTGACTTTTTATTTGCACCAGATGAGGAAGTGAAATACCTGGTATGGATTGGCTTATTCAACTTTTTGTTGTTCAGCCGTTTATTTAGTATTGTTAACCTAATGGTGCTTTTATATGAAAATGAAAAGGATTGTATTAAGCCTATTGATTTTAGAGTTGTTTTTGTTTTCTGTGTGTCAGGCCAAGAATGTGTCGCCGGACAATGCGGCCATCGTAGCTGAAAAATTTCTGGCTGCAAAAGGATTTCCTCAGAAAAAGCTTGTATTACACAAAAACGTCAGATCGGGTTTCGCACATGCCCCTTCTCAGTCAGTCGTTGCTCCCGCCTATTATGTTTTCTCGATGTCGGACGAGGCTGGTTTTGTCATAGTTTCAGGTGATGATATTGCCAAACCTATCTTGGGCTGTTCTTTTGAAGGTACTTTTGAGGAAGACGACCTTCCACCCAATATGCAGGAATGGTTGGAAGACATGGAAAAGCAAATCATGCAAGCCAGGGAATCGGGCATGCAACAGAGTGAGGAGACAGCCCAGCAATGGAAAGCTCCGACTGTGGGCCGTGCTACATTCAAACTTCAGACAGCCTTATGGCATCAACGTAATCCTCTCAATCAGCTATGTCCGCTTGATAAAGGAAAAAGAAGTGTGACGGGTTGTGTCGCTACAGCCCATGGCATCCTGATGAAATACTATGGTTATCCGGCAAAAGGAAGAGGCACGACGAAAGCTTATATTACAGGAAAGAAGGAACTTTCTGTAGCAGAAAGAAACCTGGATCATCCTTATAATTGGGACATGATTCTCATGGAATATAAAGACGGAGAGTACAACCAGGAACAGGCCAATGCCGTGGCGGAACTGTTGGCCGATATCGGTGCAGCCATTAAAGCCGATTATGCGTCAGATGAAACCGGTGCCACGACAGGCCATAAAGCCATTTTCGCTCATTTCGGGTTCAATCCGGGTAACATTAAATATAAGGAAGATTATAGTTCTACGGAATGGAGCTCGATGCTCAAGAGGGAGCTGAACATGCAACGTCCATTATTGTATGGAGCTTCCCATTCAGAAGGCGGGCACGCATTTATCCTCGAAGGGTATACCGACCAAGACTATTTCTATGTGAATTGGGGATGGGGAGGCAACTACAATGGTGCGTTCTCGTTGGATGCACTTCGCCCCGGTAGCACTTACTATGATGGTTCGCAACAAGCCTATTTTGACTGTGTGCCTGCAGAAATGCTTTCTGGTGTGGCAAAGGTGAATGATTCGGAAGAATGCCCCTCGCTGAAAGCAGCCATCTCGATGGCAGCAATAGTTGGGTCGCCTATGTCCATCAAGATGGTTCAGGACGCACAAGTCTACTTTGAAACGATAGATGAGGAAGACGATATTACTTTGGACCTGAATGGGCACCGGTTGGATGTCATCCATTCAGGCATCTACAATTATGGTCAACTCCGGATCGTTGACAACAAAGGCACAGGAAAATTTATTGCCAGTACAGGAAATAGCGGTATTTTCCTAAATTATGGATTGTTGGATATCGAGGGTGGTGAATACCTCAATAAGATTGCCCGCGTGGATAGTACAGACTATCGCCGATGTGTTTGGTCTGCTGAAGGCTCTAATACGACTATAAGAAATGGAAAGTTCACCTCTCCCATTCAGACCTTGTGTTTCAATGGAGATGCTACCATCGAAAATGGTGTTTTTGAGACAACAGGCAACAGTTCTGTCGTGTCAAACTACGGCACTTCCGGGCAGATAACCATTAAGGACGGGACTTTCACCAATACAAGTCAAAAGCCGGATGGTTCAGATTATCGCCGATGTGTTTGGACAGCTGAAGGCTCTAAAACGATGATAAAAAACGGAAAGTTCTCGTCTCCCAACCAGACATTATGTTTCAATGGAGATGCTACCATCGAAAATGGTGTTTTTGAGTCAACGGGAACCAACAGTGTCATTTCAAACTACAATACTTCCGGAGAGTTAACCATCTTGGATGGAACTTTCACCAATATCGGCCAGCAACCGGATGGATCAGATTACCGCAGGAGTGTTTGGACAGCTGTAGGCACTAAAACGATGATTAAAAATGGAAAATTCTTTTCTCCCATTCAGACTCTGTGCCTCAACGGAGATGCTACTGTCGAAAATGGTTTTTTTGAGGCTACAGGAAACAGTTCTGTTGTAGCAAACTACAACACATCAGGACAGCTAATCATCTTGGGCGGAACTTTCAACAATACAGGTCTTCAGCCGGATGGTTCTGATTACCGTAGAAGTGTTTGGACTACTAAGGAAAGTTCAACCATCATCTCTGGTGGTATTTTTACCTGCGAATCAGGGTCTCAGACCCTCTGCTTCACGGGCAACGCAGCCATCAGTGGAGGCATCATTGAGAACAAGGGTAATGGCATCAGTTGTGCCTCAAATGCAGATGTGACGATATCCAATTGCATGATGAGTGGTAACAGAATTCTGTATGCATGGGAAGGTGCGAAACTAAAATGCTCAGGCGGCCTCTATTCGCAACGTGTCGCAGAGGATTTTTTAGCCAGTGGCTGTTATTGCAACTCCAACAATGATGCGGCTACAAAACTAAAATATCCCTTTCTTGTCATCGATCCTACAGGAATAGAGACGGTGTCTCAAAGCGAAGACATGTCGGGGTCCACTTATTACGGAATCAACGGCATGGTTCTCCCAGACAAGAGACCAGGTCTGATTATCGAACGCCATAAGAATGGAAAAACAGCAAAGAGATATCATCGTTAAGGGGCTGCCCATGCACCAAAACATATTTGCGAAAACCTTGTGAGTCTGGTGAAAATCATCATGGTATAGCAGAATCATTTCATCCAAGATTTCGGTCGGTTCATCAAAAGCCACGGCCAGTTCATCAAAAACTGACTTTCAGATGAAGGATGCATGGTGTTTTTTTCGTAACTTCACGCCATCAAACATTTTAATAATATTTATAGCATGAAAAAGATACTATTTGTCCTGTTGATGGTGGCACTCGCACAGCCCGCCGCCATGAAGGCGCAGACACCGACGCTGGTGCTGCACCATGCCGACGGCAAGACCTCGGAGGTGGAGCTCTACACGATGCCGCGCATACAGATGACGGCCGACAAGATGATTGTCACGCTTCAGGGCTCCCGACAGGAGTTCTCAAAGACCGACGTGCTGCGTATCACCTACAAGGGCATCGCCACAGGCATCAGCATCGTGAAACCCGAGACGCGCTACCGCGTGGATGAAGACCGCGTGACATTCTACGGCATCAGCGCTGTCGACCGCATCAGTGTCTATAACCCGGGCGGCGTTCAGATTCCCGTCCGCCTCACAGCCGACGGCACCAATGCCGTCCTCTCCCTGGCCCAGCTACCGAAGGGCGTCTATCTTGTCAGCATCAACGGCAGAACCCTTAAATTCATCCGGCCATGATACGCAGACTATACTTTATTATAATCATGGCACTGATGGTGCTGACGGGCTTCGCACAGCCGCAACCACAGACGGGAGACATCATCTATGTCTACCAGAAAGATGGCGAGATACTGCCGTTCCTGCGCAGTGAGATTCAGGAGTTCGTCTACAGTATGGAGGATGAGGAGGGCGTGACCCACAACGAGCCGGTGATGCAATGGATTGTGATGGAGGACAGCATCTGCAAGATACCCCTTGCCAACATCGACAGCATCAGCTTCGTGACCCCACAGACGGTCTACCAGCCCGGTGTCATCCGCTTAGAGGAGGGGTTGATGGACTATGTCGTAAGCAGTGACGGTCTGACCATAGAGCTGGCTGCCAACACCCCGCAGACCTTGATGCCGAAGGTTGGCGACAAGCTCGTCACCACCGTACAGAACGACCGGCTGCCTGCTGGTTTCATCGGGAAGGTGTCGGAGGTCAGCGGAACCACGGTAAAATGTGATGAGATTGGCCTGGAGGAGGTCTTCGTAACCTACTACAACGTCTACGCCGGAGCAGATGAGTTCTTGGAAGAGAGTGAAGCAGCAGGTAGTCCTGGCTATTACCGGGCTATCAAGAAAGAGGAGAATGGAGACTTCGTGATCAAGCCCAAGGCAAAAAATTTCGACAAGACTTCGGAAATGATGACCATCATCGACGAAGACGATTTTGAAGTCCAAGGCCAGGGACGTTTGAAATTATACTATCAGCCTGTGTTCACGATAAAGAAGCCGTCGGTCCTCCTCAGTCCGGAGCATGGCGCAAGATTTATCACAAGCATTGTGGCCGACTATGACATGAAGTCGGAATTCTCTATCTATGGCAAGGCTGAATGGACACCGGAGTGGCCGATTAAGGATATTCCCCTTGGCGTCATCCCTATCCCCGACTTCCCATTCTTTATCATTTATCTCTCGCCGGGTGCTTATGCCAACGTGTCGGGCGAGATAACTACCAGCGCCACATGCAGCATGAAGGGACAGGTGACGACGAATCTCAACATAGGCTTTGGCGGCAAGCAGCAGAAAAAGCCTTTGGTAAGCACGAAGGTGTCAGAGTTCGACATCAAGGCCGACTCGGTGAGCCTCAAAGGTAGTGTGGAGGTGGGTCCGATGGTGGACCTGGGTATCTGCTTTGTAAAGAGCGATAATGCAAAGGTGTCTCTGCACTACAAGACCGGTCCCGAACTCTCCAGCAGTTTTGTCTTCCATCCTGCCGATGTGGCAAACGCCAAGACATCGACGGCTCTTTATGATCAGCTGAAAGACGTGCTGATAGATGCCAAATGGAACAATAACCTGACGATAGAATATCTCCTCAGCGAGGAAATCGTAAAAATAGACGATTTCGAGGGAACGTTGTTCACCCTGCTCGAAGATGCCAAGGCCGATTTACGCAGCTTCCATGTAGTGCCATCGTTCCGCAGCCCGTCGTTCGACCAGAATTATTCGCCCCGCACGTCGGCAAATGCTTTCATAGGCTTCACGGCAGAGCCTACCTGTCTGATGCCGGTGGAGACCGGTCTCCAGGTGTCCGATGCAGATGGCCAGAAGGTCAGCGAATGGACATCAGACACCAAGGTCGGTGTAAAGGACTTTATCGGCTCCATGAAGCATCAGTTTAACAACCTGGACATGACGAAGGACTATAGGCTAAACCCGAAGGTAAAGGTGATGGGCATCGAGATGCTGGCCTCTCCGTCGAAGGAGCTGGAGAAAAATGACTTCCCCGTGCGCATTGTCAGCTTCGAGCAGACAGGATCGCACTACTCCAAGCAGCAGGGCTATGTCTACGATGATATCCATTACTTCTATAAGTTCAACGCCACCACCACCGTCGAACTCGACCCGGATGCGAAGAACATCAAGGACTGGGGCTACATCTACCATGACTTCTACGAGGTGGACAAGAAGATATCGTGCGCCAACCTCGGCAGCAACCCCTATGCTGACCTACGTTATGCCTATTACTACAATGGACCGGAACGCACTGTCAACCTCCGTCCTTATGTGCAGCTTGAGGGTGAGAATGAGATAAAGACCGGAAAGCCTAAGATCTTTGAAGTGGAATATACCCACCGTATAGAGCCCACCTGTCCCGACAACAACCATCCTCACTTGATTGACCTCGGACTGCCCAGCGGCACGCTGTGGGCATGCTGCAATGTGGGAGCCTTCGAGCCTGAGGAAGAAGGCGCCGTGTTCTTCAGAGGGAGTACTGTGCCTCTGCCCTCCAGCCTTCACTATAATAGGGTAGAATTAGATACTGTCTATAATCAGCCATATTATGTGACGATTCACGAAGTTATAACAAGAAGTGGTTGGCCAGAGCTGACTGAAGTGGATAACTACCGTGAATACTTCTATCCTGAGCTGTCAGAGACCGACAGTATCATCCCCAAAAGCAGATTATATATTAAGGGTTCACAGTATGATGCTGCCACAAAATACTGGGGAAGTGGATATTCTACGCCCTCTAATCAAGAGATAAGAGAGCTGGTAGACAACTGCAAGGTTGCCTATGTAGGCGGCCCTTATTATGGCGTATGCTTCAAGTTTACCGGCCCTAACGGAAACAGTATTCTTCTACCTGCATTCGAACGGACCGTTACAGATATAACTGAAACAGTGAATGAAGATTATTACTATAATCCTGGATGGTGGAATAAAAGCAAATTAATCTATAAAAACGGAGAGACGTATTATAATCAAGATTACATCCATGAGGGAATCTATATGAATTCGACATATTCTGTAGAAACCGATGAAAGCCCTCTTCGGTCGTTAGACAATTATTTCCAATGGGAATATCAAAGGTATCCTTCTGGCTTCACTAATAGTTTCTATTATAATTTCGGCATATATAATGAGGCAGAATTCGAGAGCCTTAAAAGACAATATTCAGAATACAGAAGTGGTGAATGTGAATGGTGGAACACTAAAGTCGGATGCGCCGCAGCGGTCCGGCCTGTGGCGACACAAAAGGCAACGCCAAAGTAAGAGCGCGGTTGGCACTTGTTGTCGAGCATCATGGTGAAAAATCAGCCAAAGTCTGTGATGAGTCACCCTAATGTTAAAAAATACATTTTTGGTGTTAAAAATTTGCTTTTTATAGAATGTAATTCTATATTTGCAGCATGATTTTTTATGATTTCGATGTTTCGAAATCGCCCTCGAGGTTGGTAGCTTCCTGCACCAACCTCTTTTTGGTTTGCTCGGATCCTCAACAGTTGTTTTGATGAATAATCAGTAACCAATTAATGTGATGATTTCTTGCCGGTATCGGCAAAAATATATAAATTTGCGACTGAAAATGAACTAAAAACTTGCCGATAGAAGACGATGGAATATATTTCAGTGATGCAATTCGCGGAGAAATTCGGTATTTCAGAACGTACAGCCCGCAACTATTGTGCGAATGGAAAACTGGAAGGAGCTTTCCTTACAGGTAAAACGTGGAACATACCTTCGGATGCTGTTCTACCACAACGCAAAACCGTTCGGAAAAGAGTATCTCCCCTGCTGACTATGCTGCAAGAACAAAAAGTATTACGCCTGAGGGGAGGCATCTACCATCATACACAGATAGACTTAGCTTATAACTCAAATCATATCGAAGGAAGCCGTCTGACTCATGACCAGACACGCTATATCTTTGAGACAAATACCATAGGCATTACCGACGAGATT
>CADCQC010000220.1 GCA_902803455.1 uncultured Prevotellaceae bacterium | reverse complement strand
CATTTATTCTTGAAATATCACGCCAAAATCACGCCAAATTTCATATTTTAGACCAATAAAAAATCGACAACCATCTAAATTTCAGATAGTTGCCGATTTTGCCATGTGCGCCTGAAAGGACTCGAACCTTCACGTCGTAAGACACTAGATCCTAAGTCTAGCGCGTCTGCCAATTCCGCCACAAGCGCATGGATTTAAAGCGTTGCAAAATTACACAAAAAAATTGAACCCACAAATACTTTGATGAAATTTATGGTCTGAGGAGGGGTTATCCCACGAATATCGAAGAAAATGAGGGCTAAAAAGAGGTTATAGCAGCTGAAACAGAAGCCGTATGAGGTCAGGGCTTTTCGCGCAGCATTTGTCGGGCAGTCTCGATGATGGTGTCGCGGCCCCGGAGGAAGTCTTGATCTGTCAGACCTACGTTGTAGTCGGGGTCGATGCCGAATTCTGTGCATTGTTTGTTGCGGTCATACATCGGACAAGCCGAGAAACGCACGTTCCATCCGCAAGGCAGCTGGCTGGAGAAAGGCATGCCGGCTCCACCGCCCGACTTGTCGCCGATGATGGTGGCTTGCGGACAGCATTTCATATATTTCACAAACTCATTGGCGGCGCTGTAGACGCCGCGGTTGGTGAGCACGGCCACGCGCTTCTGCCACCTCACGCCATTGGAGGGCTTGAGATATTGTGGCTCCATCTCAGAGAAGTCGTTGTGCCCCTTGCCCGTCTTGTGCTGTATGTAACCGACGAGGATTTCCTCGTTGGTGAACCGTGCGGCCAGTTCCTCTGCCGAGGAGATCAGACCGCCGCCATTGCTGCGGATATCGATGATGAGTCCGCGGCAGGGAGCAAGGTAGGTGAGGATATCATCGAGGTTGCCGGCACCGATCTCATTGCTGAAACTGGCATAGCGCACATATCCGATGTTGTCGTCGAGCACGAGGTAGTTGAAACCGTTGGTGGTGCGGTAGTGGGTGCCGAGGTATCGCCGCAGCAGCGTGTCGCTCAAGTTGGTGGGGTAGTCCTCCTGCCAACTCCATTCCCTTGCGGTGTCGAAAGAGGTGAAGATATTCACATGGCCGTCGCGCAGTTCGGAAAGCATATCACGCAACACCTCAAAGAGTTGGCTGCGCGACATCCCGTCGTCGACACGCCGCGCGTAGCGGGTGTGCACCTCATCCCAGTCGAGTCCGATAGCCTGCCGTTTGTAGTCGAGGAAGCAGTAGTGCTCGTCGATGATGCGCCAGAGGGCTTCCAGGTTGCCCTGGGGCGTGTCGGGCATCTGCTCCTCGTCGATACAGGAGAGGGGTAGGGCGAGGGTCATCACGGCCAGGATCCAACAGGCTGCTTTGCTGATGAGATGTGCGGAGGAAAACTGCCGCTCTGCAGGTATGTGATATGGATGTGGGATCATCGGGTATGGGAAATGGATGATGAGATATTTTTAATGTGGAAATGGTGCACCAGACCGATGACGAGCGCATGGGTGTAGAAGTGCTGCTTCAGGTTGTTGACTTCTGCCTGTTGGTAGTCGCCCAGATAGCCGATGCGGAGGGTTGTCCGTCGGAAGTGGGTGTCGAGGGCGAGCATCTGTCGCATCGAAGGAGCGCAGAACGGTGTGGTGCCCACGATGTTGTGGTCTTTGTGGCCGAGCGAGAAAATCTCGTAGTAGGTCTGCCCGTAGTTGGGACTGAACATCAGTCCTATGAGGGGCACGGCCAGTTCATAGCGCAGGGTGAACGCCTTGTTGATCATGTGGAAGCCATATTCGGCAGAAGCCGTGGCACCGAGCGCCATTGAAAAGCGCAGTTGGGCCGGGTTGTTCTGGTTGCTGGCGTTGTAGGTGCCGCCGATGATGAAGTCGGCCATGCCGCCAGCCCTGATGGTGAGCCGTTTGTCTGGCCACCGCCATCCCCGCAGTTTGGCGAAGTTGAAATGATAATACCCCGCCATCATGCTGTTTTTCTCGTTGCGGTCATTCCCAGAGGCGAAACTGCCCTCATGGATGAGTTGATGTGCCCATTTCCGTCCGGGATATTCTCGCAGGGTATGGGTGATATAGCGCATATCCACCCCCTTGTATTTCTCTGGCGAGAGGTAGGTGTCGAGGATGTTTGCCGCTCCAAAGGCCACCATTTGCGCGTTGGTCACCGTTCTGGTCACGTCGAGGCTGTCGTTCACGACGGGCTGGATCTGTGCGGTCGATGGTGCTGCCAGCAGGCACCCTGCTGTCAGCGCCAGTACCTTCAGCAGATGATGGAGGGATGGTAGAACAGTGCGCATATTACATGTCTTCATCGAATTGCAGGAATTGTTGTCCGGTCAGTTCGGTAATGATTTGCTGTTCGCTCTTTCCCTTGTCCGGGTCGAGATCCTCTGGTTCCTGGTCAGTGTCATCAGGATCGCCTGCCTCTTCCTCCACCTCAGGTTCCGGCTTGCGGGTTGGCTCCAGTTCCTCTACCGACTCCACGTTGAGCGTCGTGACGCGCTTGCCGCGGGCCTTGAATCCTTTCACGGCGATGAATTCGTCGGCTTCTATGACCAGCGGTTCATGATTGGCGTCATCACCTCCGAAGTTGACTTGCAGCCTGGGATAGACCTCTTGTGTGAGCAGCACCTCCCGGTTGTTGGGATTGTCGCCGAGGTAGTTCTGGTGGCGTTTGGTGGCCTCCATCTTGAAGCGTTTGAGATAAAGGTATCCCTGTTGGTCGGCATCGAAGAGCACGGCCGTCCACACTTTCTCCGGTTTCCATTTCTCCACGAAGCGCACGTTCGACTCATAGTGGTTGTTGCTGTCGAAGTTGCTGATATAGAACTCGCCGTTCTCCAGCACCACGAGGATGGAGTCGCCCTCGTTGAACTCGCCGAGCAGTTGTCCGTGCTCATCGTAGTTGAGCCGGCATACGTCGGGATCCCACCACACCTTCCGTCCTCCGAGCGTGCTGTGCCCGTGACTCTTGAGGGCGATGCGGTGGATGCTGTATTTTGTCAGCAGGTTGCCCTTGCTGCCCCTTCCTTTGATGAGGATGTCGGAGAAGTCGCGCTCCAGGAAGATTTTTTTGATTTTTGGATTGGGATCGAGCGTCACCTTGATCAACTCCGCCTCTCCGTTGGGGTTGCAGGTGAAGTAAACCACTCTTGATCCCGGTGTGCCCTGTGTCAGGTCATATTCCTTGTCGCGGGCGAGGCTCGTCACGTTGAAGCGTTTCATGTAGTAACTGCCCCGCTTGCCGTCGCGGTACACCACGTTGTAGATCGTGCGGGTGTCGTTTTTCTTGAACACCTGCACATGGAGGATGTTTTTGCCCACGAAGATTTTCTCCGCCACCTTCACCACTTTGTATTTGCCGTCGCGGTAGAAGACGATGATATCGTCTATGTCGGAGCAGTTGCACACATACTCGTCTTTCTTCAGACCGGTGCCGATGAATCCGTCGTTGCGGTTGATATACAGTTTCTGGTTGGCTTCCACCACGGTGGAGGCCACGATGGTGTCGAAACTCTTGATCTCGGTGAGGCGTGGATGCTCGCTGCCGTATTTGCCGAGGATCATCTCATACCATTTCACGGTGTAGTCGACCAGGTGGTTCAGGTCGTAGTTGATCTGCTCGAT
>CADCQC010000219.1 GCA_902803455.1 uncultured Prevotellaceae bacterium | reverse complement strand
ATGCCATCCATCATACTTGCAAGCGGATTATTCTTGCATGCGAAAGCCTCAGCCCTTCCAAGGATGATACAGTTGACCACGATAAGCGGAATAAACAGTCCCAGCGACTTATCTATCTCCGGTAAGAAAGCCTTGATGCACAATTGTATGATGGTGACAAACGATGCGATGACCACGATGAAAACGGGGATACGCACCTTATCGGGCGTAATGCTCTTGATGCATGAGATCACAATATTTGAGCAAATGAGCACAAACATGGTAGCGAGTCCCATCGACAGTCCGTTAGCAGCAGATGTAGTGGTAGCCAGCGTGGGACACATACCAAGGAGCAACACGAAGATCGGGTTCTCCTTAATTAAACCGTTGGTAAGAATTTTCGTATAGTTCATAGCGATCCTTCTCCTTTAAATTAATTAACAGCAACTTTTTGAGTAGCACCCGTATGAGCATCCGTGTCGCCCTTTTTCATATAGACGTTGTAAGCCTGGTTGATGGCTTTAAGAAATGCCCTTGATGTGATCGTAGAGGCAGTGATAGCGTCCACATCACCCCCATCTTTTGTAACAGAGAGTGGATTTGATGGATTCTTTCCGATGATACTGGCTTTCCCATCTTTTTGGAACCATGTATCAGCTTTAGCACCCAGTCCTGGAGTTTCCGCATGTTCCAACAAGGTATATCCCAAGATATCCCCTTTAGGATTGAACCCCACCAGCACTTTAAGGTCACCCCCAAATCCAAGCGACGTGGTCTCGACGGCAGCCCCCAAATCATTTCCAGCAGCATCAGCCGTCTTATGAACGATGAAGGTCATTTCCTTGTTGTCGATGGTTTCCCTTATAGTATCATTCGCCGTCACGGTGAGGTTATCGCTCATCATCACCGACTTGATGCCATCCGACAAAGCTTTCTCCGCCTGTTGGCTGATAGGCCCCTTTGTCTTTTCGTTGACGAATGCGAGTATACCACCCATGACCACAGCGAAAAGGACAAGGATTCCCACCATATTGACTAAAGTAGACTCCATTTTTTTCATTTTTTCACAACCTCCCCAAATCGTTTAGGTTTAACATATGTATTGATCAGCGGAGTGAATGCGTTCATGATCAGTATAGCGAACGACATTCCCTCTGGATAAGAGCCCCAATTACGGATGATGACCGTAAGCAGTCCGATACAACATCCATAGATGAGTTGTCCTTTATGAGTCATCGGTGAAGTGACATAGTCAGTAGCCATGAAGATAGCACCCAACATCAATCCACCACTGAGAATAGCGGCAAAAGGATTGGCATAAACAGGATCAGCCAAATGAAGCAGTCCGCATAAGATAAAGACCGTGGCTATGATGCTGACTGGAATATGCCATGTGATGATTTTCTTCCATAACATGTAAGCAAGTCCTATGAGCAATGCGATGGCAGAGACCTCACCAATCGTTCCAGCCCCCATACCATTTCCGACGTTACCCAACAGCAGTGTCAGCGCATCCGGCATCTGATCGAGATAAGATACATCACCAGACTTGATAGCCATCTTCATCAAGCTCAGAGGTGTGGCACCTGTAGTGGCGTCAGTATAACTGGTGAGTTGTCCTACGACAGGCCATGTAGTCATCTGAGCAGGGAAAGAGACCAAGAGGAAACAACGGCCGACGAGCGCAGGATTAAACGGATTGCATCCCAAGCCACCAAAGGTCATTTTTCCGATGCCGATGGCCACCAACGCGCCCAGCAGAATAATCAGGATGGGCAAGTTGGAAGGCAGGTTGAATCCCAACAACAGTCCCGTCAAGATAGCCGATCCATCCTTGATGGAAGGTTGCTTTTTCAAGATATATAATGAGATGGCCCATTCAAAGAACACACAGGCCGCCACACTCACAGCGCAAACAATAGCTGATCCGATGCCGAAATAGATAAACGACACGATCAATGCCGGTATGAGAGCAAGAATGACCCCATACATATTACGTTCCACGGAATCATTGCCGTGTGCATGCGGTGAAAGAGAAACTATGAATTTTGACATTTTCTTAAACTTTATTTCTTAGCATTTCTAGCCCTTATGATTCCCATGACAGTGGCCTTGCCCAAACGTATATTGTCGAGCAGTGGTCTGTGAGCAGGACAAGTGAACATACAAGAGCCACATTCGATACAAGAGGTAATATCCTCGTTTTCAGCTCTTTCCCAAAGATGTAACGATGACACCTGTGCGAGAAGATACGGTTCTAGTCCCATAGGACAAGCACTCACACACTTGGCACAGCGGATGCACGGCTGCGGTTGTTTCCTCACAGCCTCCTCACCACTGATGACCGTCACGCTGTTAGTACCCTTACAGATAGGCACATCGATGGAAGATAATGCTTTTCCCATCATAGGTCCTCCCGCCAGCACTTTGTTATCGCCCTCAGGCATACCTCCACACGCCTCAATCAAATCCTTCATGGGTGTACCCATCCGAACGAGGAAATTGCCCGGTTTCTGGATCTTTTTTCCGGTCACGGTAGTATATCTCTCAAAGAGCGGTTTGTTTTTCATGACAGCCTGGTAGACAGCGAAAGCAGTACCCACATTCTGCACGATAGCCCCCACATTGACAGGAATGGCAGGAGGCGCCGGCACTTGACGCTGTATGACCGCATCGACAAGTTGTTTCTCGCCACCTTGTGGATATTTCTTTTCCAAAGCCACGATTTCAATATTGCTCATTCCAGCAGTCTTCTCCTGGAAAAGTTTGATGGCCTCAGGTTTGTTGTCTTCAATCCCGATATAGCCTTTGTCGACCTTAGCAGCCTTCATAAGTAGTTGTGTGCCGACAAGAATCTCATCAGCATGCTCCATCATCAATCTGTAGTCTGCGGTAATATAAGGCTCACATTCCACTCCATTAATGATCACGCACTCAGCTTTTGCTGTTGGAGGCGGACACAATTTTATAAATGTAGGGAATCCAGCTCCACCCATACCAGTGATGCCTGCCCCTTTCACTTTATCGACGATCATCTCAGGCGTCAACTCTGGATGATCTTCTATTTTCTCGAGCTTTTCAGACCTGTCGATCGACTCCTCCCATTCATCACCCTCCACCTGTATGATGATAGCCGGTTTGAGATATCCTGTCGCATCGATCGCATTGTCAATTTTAAGCACCTTTCCCGACACAGAAGAGAAGATGGGAGCCGAAACGAATCCACCCGCCTCAGCGATCATAGTACCCACTTTCACTTTGTCACCTCTTGCGACGACAGGTTTAGCAGGCGCACCGATATGCTGTGAAAGAGGGAATACTGCCTGTGAAGGCAATGCAGCAGGCACCGTTCTCACTTCGGAGGACAGTTTGTTTTCCTCAGGGTGAACACCACCCATGCTAAAAGTTTTCAGTTTCATGCTTTGTCCTCCTTCAATGATTGATTATTTGATGATTCGGTCGTCTTTTGTTTTGCCGTTTCAGCCACAGGTGTCTTTTCCACACTGACTTTTGCTGTATTCTCTGTAGAAGCCGTCAAATTTTTCGCCTCTGCCGGTTTTTCCTTTTTAGGAGGGAAATTGACCGCCACAATGGAACCCGTAGGACATGCAGCCTCACATTTTCTACAGAGTCTGCACTTATCGGGATCGATGTAACTGATGTTGGCAGCAACGGTAATCGCCTCGAATTTACATTCTTTCGCACATTTACCGCATCCGATACAAGCCGCAGCACAATTTTTCTTCGCGATAGCACCTTTGTCCTTGTTGACGCACCTGACATAGATTCGTCTGCCTTTAGGGCCACGTTTTCTGAGTTCGATGATGTTTCTCGGACAAGCCTTGACACAAGCTCCACAAGCAGTGCACTTTTCCTCATCGACCTCAGGCATTCCAGTCTGTTCGTTGATGCTCAAGGCACCAAACTGGCATGCGTTCACACAATCCCCACATCCGAGACATCCGTATCCACATCCCGTCTCCCCAGCACCACATGCATTGACAGCCGCACAAGTTTGCAATCCATCATAGATGGTGATACGAGGTCTGTTGTCACACGTACCATTACATCTGACGACAGCCACTTTCGGTTCAGAGTTGTCCATGGCCATTCCCAGCAAGTCTGCCACTTGTTTCATCACGTCGGAGCCACCGACGGGGCAATTCAGTCCCTCGATAGACCCAGCATCAGCACCTTTTACCAGTGCGTCAGCGAGTCCGGAACATCCTGGGAATCCACATCCTCCACAATTTGCACCAGGAAGCAGTTCAGCCACCTGTGCCAACCTCGGGTCTTCCTTCACAGCAAACTTCTTGGAACAGACATACAAGATCACCGATGCGATCAAAGCTATCCCTCCAAGAACGAGAACTGCATTTAAAATAAAATCCATAGATGTTTGTTTTAGTTTATTGTTTTTGATGATTCTTCAATCATAAAGTTGAACTTATGGGCAATTTTGTCTCTAAGCAGATAAATGATAACATAATATGGAATGAGCACCGCAATACCCATCATCGCAGCCAGTCCCTCATTGTCAGTCATCCATAAGATGATCATCAGCACGGCCACCATCAGGATGAAAGGATATACGAAAGCCATCATCACCGCCTTACGTCCATTTTCCGCATTCATGGAAACCACCACATGGTCTCCAATGCTATGTTTTTCATTATTTTTGGTTTTGACAGTGATTCTTTTTTCTTTGCTCTCAGCCGCACTGCAATGTCCTGCCACTTTACAGGCAGCACACGCCGAGGTCTGCAAGATGCGCACAATCACCTGTCCACTTCCGACATCCTCAACGATTCCCTTGTGTGAAATTTTGTTCATCATAACTATCACCCGTTGCGGAGTATATCGGGTTTCTTTTGCAAAAATAGCACAAATAATCTATTTGTCCAATAAATCACGTAAGAAAAAACAAATCTTCTCCGAAATCGTTTTCATTACAAAGTCCGACAATCATTTAATTCTCGCCACCCTGATACCTACACTTGATTTCTGGTTCTGCAGATATTGATAAAGCGTCATGGGCTCATCGACCACTTTCTTGTGTTTTGAGCTGGCATTCAGCAGATGCAACCCATCTTTATGCCAAATAGCAAAACCGACATGAGAGATATCCAGTCCATCCCGATTGGTGACAATAGCAATAATGTCGCCATCCTTTACATATTTACGGTATTTGTTAGAATCACGCAATTGCTCTTTTGGAATGTAGGCAAATTCCATCTCATTGACTTTATTCTCCATCTCACTGATTTCCGGTACCCACTGTCGATGAGCATTGAGCATTTTGTATGATTCCACATGTTTTGTCATATAATCCACCTTCGGTTTTCTCTTCGCCGACAAAGGTGAAGCAGGAAGCGCTATATTTTCGACCAGTCCATCCTTCAAATTGTCGCCAAGCCAAATCGTAAAATAATGTTGCCGTTTGGTATATGCCACTTTTCCCCCGATATATCTGACATCAGTGAGCACCTTGCAGAAATCTTGAAAAGACGTCATTTTCTTTTTTGTGCAAACGACCATCGCCGTGATATATTCCACATAGGTTGTACAATCCAGTTGTCCGATGTTGATGACCAATCCTTCCTCAAGTTCCTGGTCCAATTGGTAAGCCACATAAGGATAGCCAATAAACTTTTTGGCAAAGAACAAAGGCAAACAGCAGTCATTCTTCTGTTGACAACCCTCCTTGAGTAATCTGACAATCATCGCACTGTCATTTTTCCCTTTTACCCTTATCTCATAGGGTGCTTTTTCATTATTCTCCTTCGCATGATTAGACGCATTAGCCTTCTGTTGTCCACAAGATGCGAAAAGTATGAAAATTGAAAGTAACAATAAAAATGGTTTCATAAGTTGATTAATGGTTCTTTTTTCGACCGAAATTAAATCCTATATAAACATTGATATTACCAAAGTAGTTGGAAGTCTCAAACTGCGACTTCTTGTATCTATATGAATGAACGACTCCGTAAGTGCCAAAGAACCATTTGGAGTCATTCCAAATCACGCCAAATCTCCCCACTCCATCCAAGCTGAAATTATGAAAAGAGAAATTTTTTAGGAATGAAACATCCATTCCTCTGATACCTTCCGAGGTTTTATATCCCAGATTAGCCGCCAAAGAGACTGACAGGAGCCAATTTTTCGAGAAGACCCAATTATATCCATATCCAGCCGACAAGGAGAAGTCCATGTAATTGATTTTGTCGAACAACAGTCCGCTATCCACTTTTTCCTCCACGTCAGTCGCCATCTCGATAGTATTCTTGAGTTTCATATAGTCAAGTTCCAACGAATGCCGTGTATATCCTCCACCGAACATCAGCGATCCTGCACTTCTTCTCTGACAAGGGCTTTGATTGAAAGCAGCAGGATATGAAAACTTCCGGTGATTAAGGATATAATACGCATTGAGTCCTGTTATTGACACCTCCAATCCATCAAACGGGATTCCCTCTTCCAGTTCAGTTGTACTTTGGTCATCCAATCCCCACGACCTGATGCGGTAATCACTTCCAGTGCTCCTTCTCAGGAAATCGAGACCAAATCTGGATGTATAGACACTCAGCTCAAACTCTTTTTTCTTGTTTGCACTGATATAAGCCAAATCAATGGTATATCCCCATGCAAGCAAACTCCATGACACGTAGGGTCCGATTTTCAATTTTGTCTCAGGAGAGAAGCTGACTTGTTGTCCAGATTTGCTCTTGATGGTATAGTTTTCAAAATTATAAGTGGTCATGAGCATGGCAGAAAACTTGTAATGCTGTGGTTCGATATATAGCGTATCAATATCGCTGAACCCCCTGATGAATCCCACGAACCCATTATAAATCTTCCTTATCAAGCCTTTTTTACGCTTAGGCTCTTGCTGCAGATCGTTGTTGTCGGCAATCATCTGCACACTATCCCCCCAAGACTTCTCCACCGAGGATACAGAATCGTTTTGAGCCATCGCCAAAGAAGGCAACCATATCAGCCAAAATATGACACTAAACCACTTCATTAGAATTTTCCCAAAATACGATCGAGAACCCAATTTACCGGAGTCGCAGAGACACTGGTACATTTACAGATTTCAAGTCCCTGCAAATGATGGATGACCGACTTGATGATGGGTAGTTGCACATAAGAAGGATTAGGCACATTGATCTCTATGGCGCCATCGCCGTTGACCAACCTTATCGGTTGATAATCAAAGACAGAGAAACTGACAATTCCCCTATCTCCGATGACTTCTATCCGGTCCTCCCTTGCCGCCTCATGTCCGACGAAGCACCAGGACCCACTACCAGGCAGTCCACTCTCGAACTTGAAGCAAGCGCTGAGAGTATCCTCTGGCGAATAGAGTCCTCCCCTATTTGCGCATATTCCCTTCGCATCGATAATTACTCCAAAGAAATCCTGAAGCAAGTCAAGCTGATGCGGTGCCAAGTCATAGAAGTATCCCCCTCCTGATATTTCAGGCATCAGCCTCCAAGGCAATTTCCCATCCTGAGCGAAATCGATATCCCTTGGAGGACAAGCAAATCTAACTTGGACATTGATGATCTTTCCAATCACACCATTCTCAACAATATCTTTTACCCTTTTGAAATAAGGCAAATATCTTCTGTAATAAGCGACGAAACAAGGCACTCCTGTCTGTTCACTGATTCTGTTGATACGCACACAATCCTCATAGCTAGCAGCGAGCGGTTTTTCGACATAGACAGGTTTACCCGACCTCATCGCCATGATGGCATAAGCAGCATGACTTGATGGCGGTGTGGCCACGTAGATAGCGTTGATGTCAGGGTCATCAATCAATTTTTGCGCATCAGTATACCATTTTCTGATATGGTGAGTCTCGGCATACGCCCTAGCCCTCTTTTCGTTGCGGCACATCACAGCGACCACATCCGATCCTTCAACGTCCCTAAAAGCCGGTCCGCTTTTCTTTTCAGTCACCTCACCACATCCGATGAATCCCCATTTAATGTATTTCATTGGTTGAAACGATTAATGACGATGATGTAAGTGTGTCGTTTGATTTTCTCAAGCTGAACTCACACCCACAATATTGTTGATTATAGAATCCATATTGTCTGAGCAACTGATTACGCCGCTCATACAGTCCCCCCTTCCTCCAGTTCTGATTCCAGAAGACCGTTTCCGGCACTTGCTGTTGTGCCCAAAGCCCCGCCTGAAAGATCTGTTCCAGACTTTTCCATCTGGAAGACGCCAGTGTCGTGGTAAAGAACTTCAGGTGCCGTTTTTTCGCCTCTTCAGCCGTTGCAAGAAGTCTCATTTTGAAACATTCGAGACATCTTTTTCCCCTTTCAGGCTCCATGTGCAATCCCTCCACTTTCTGGAGCCATTTCTGGTGATCGTCATCCCCATCCATCCACTCGACGCCCAAGCTGTCAGCATGACGCTTACTCTCCTCTTTTCTGATCACATACTCATCATGCGGAAAGATATTCGGATTGAAGTAGAAAATGACCGGTTCCACCCCATGGTCAAGCATCCACTCGACAATGGCTGAAGAACAAGGAGCACAACATGCATGGAGCATCACTTTGTCGGCACCTTCAGGTATGAAAAGAGACGACTGTTTTTTTCCCATATTACTTTTCCAACCACTTGACGGACTGTCCGTCAGGCATTCGCACGACCTTCACCCCATGCGCTTTATGACCGACCTGTTTTCCGTCTAAATCATAGACATGCATCAGGCCATCTGAAGACACCATTTTAGAAGATATGCCATCGACCTCCGTCATTTCCTTGATCTCCGCGAAGAACTGATTCCCATTGGATGCCGAGAAAAAGCCCTTCTTAGTCATGAAATTCCCTCTTTTCCCAGGCAAGACATAGAGAGTACACAGTTCAGCAACATTTCCTGAAGAATCATAAAAAGCATCCT
>CADCQC010000218.1 GCA_902803455.1 uncultured Prevotellaceae bacterium | reverse complement strand
TCAACCCTTCTGGAGAATGGCATACCGGCGGCAGTATCTCCGACTGCGGGATGACCAACCGCAAGATAGTGGTGGACCAATATGGCGGTTATGCACCCGTAGGCGGTGGCGGCCTCTCAGGGAAGGACATGAGCAAGGTGGACCGAAGTGGAACTTACATGTGCCGATACCTGGCGAAGAACATCGTGGCGGCAGGACTGGCAGACACGGCGATGGTGGAACTGGCTTACATCATCGGCCAGCCACAACCATGCGCTATCAACATCGAACTCAACAACTTCGGCAAGTCAGCAGACATGTTATCAAACACCAATCTAAATCTCGAGGAAGACCTCGCAGCATGGATAAGGGAACACATCGACTTGTCACCAAAGGGTATCATCGACCGGTTCGACGGACTGAGACCTCGTTTCTATGAGGTGGTGAGACTGGGACATTTCGGACATCCTGACAAGGAGGTCGAGTTTTTTCCTTGGGAAAAGTTGGACATAACCAACTCTTTGAAGAAGCAATTCCTAAACAATTAGCTGATAATGGAGCAAATAAGAAACTTGAAAAACTAATAACATAGGTAAGAAATGGATTCTATGATAGATATAAATGAGAATATGATGAATGGGTTCCCAGATGGAAAAATCATTTTGCTCGATGGCAAGGTGGTAGACTGCTACCCACGGGCGGATGTACATTTCGAAAGCTTAATACTATCAGAAGAAAATGGCCAACAACCATCTCCCAAGGAACCAACCCTAGCCGATAAGGAAAGGGAGGCAGACAAGGAGCGGTTCATCAAAAATGCATTCTTCTTCCTTGCCCACAAGGAGCGGATCCTGACGGACAGCAGAATGTTCTTGTGTCCAGTGCCCATCCAGAGCGGTATGTCCATATCAGGAACGTCGGGCTTCGAAAAACCCACGCTGGGCGTATACCTCCAATGGTGGGAGACATGTGCTGGGGCTGTGTTCACGGACAAGAATAGGAGACGCGGATTGCTGTTCAAGTTGTCAGGAAGCAGCCTGAGCGGCCACAACATCTGTAGCGTGGTGTATGAGGATGGCACAACAAAGAACATGGAACTCCGACCCTTCAAAGACTACAGGGATTCCTTCATCCACATCAACAACACCTACATGTCTGCTAAACAGAAATACCAGGCATATTCGCTCCGTCAGGTGCTCGACATCCTTGACTACGAGGAGGAAGGCGATCTTGACTATGCGCACACCATCAATGAACAGATGCAGTCTTATGAGATTTCCTCTCTCAAGGAATTGTTGCATAATCTGATGATTCGCAATGAGGAATTGGAACACCGCAACAAGGAATTGGAAAAGGCTTTGTTCGATGAGCGCGTCCTTCACTTCTACGACAGATATAAAGATTTGGAGAAACGAATCTCTTCCGAGGTGGAACAACTTCACCAACAAAAACGAAACTTGAAAATGGCACTTCAACGTGGGGATTACAACAACCAGGACTATGAGCGGCAAGTCAATGCCATCAACCTGCATATCAAAGAGGCGGAACAAGAACTTACAGAATACAAAGAAGGGGTGATTCACAAAGTTTTTCCAGAAAATGTACAAACGTTTTGGCGTATCGAAGAATATGCCAAGAAACTGAGAGCATATCGAACCTATCAGTAAATGCTCCATCTTCATCCCTTCATTAGCATATCCGCCTATTTTTTCCTATTCGGAAAACGAACCAATCTCTATCAGGTAGACCTCTGGGTCGGCCACTTATGACTCATTGTTTTTATTCTATTATGTTTATATCGCTCTACTGTGTCAGGATATGATAAAGAAACAGCGGCTCATCCTTCATAGATGGGCCGCTGTGAACAGATGTTCTTATATCATGAAAGGGTATCCGACATTCATAGTCAACCAGGCGGTAATGCAAAGTGCAGCATGAAACATGCATTCGGATGCTGACGTGCTGAGCCTGCGCCGTGAAAATGTCAATAGGGTGCTGTCGGCTCCGGACAACGAGATTGGTATCTGATCAATATCGAGGTCTTTTTGGTTCGCCCTATCAATGCGGATACCCTGTATTCCTATATCAGTTCCGTCGTGAAGTTCAACGCCTGTATCTCAATGTCCAACTTTCTGAGTTGGGAAGAATAGTCATTCACAAGCTTGCCAAGAGACTTCACGTCAATGACCGTGACCATCTTAATCTCAGAACGTGAATAACGGTCCAGCCCCTTGGAGGCCTTGTCGAAAATGTTGCGCAACATGTTGATGCGCATGGTGAGCACTTCTTTCTGAGCCATAAGCTGCGTGACAGTCCTTCCCTCTGCATTTTTCGTCTGCATGTTTGTAGTGTTGATACGCCACACCAATTCCTCAAGCTGCACAAGGCAGCTATCAAGTTCCTTCATCAACTCATCCGGCTGCTCGGAAGGCTCGTCACCCTCCTGTACCTTGACATTGTACTGTATACGCTGACCCAACTGCTCAATTCTTTTCTGCAAATCCTTTCGGATGCTCAATGCTTCTGCCAACTTCATATTCTTCTTTTTTAATGGTTATACTTTGTTCCTCTTCGTGAAAAACAATGGTTATCTGTACCTGCCTGCATCAAGAAGCCTGCTTCTTTTGCCATTGGACTATATTGCAGCTCAACCATTTCATCGGCAAAGATATGACGTTTTTTCCATTCAACAAGCCATTATATACATATAACAGGAAAAAAGGATGTTATTTCTGGTAAATCAGCTTGTCATTCAGCTTACCATGCGGGCTATGGAGCTGATCTGTTCTCTGTTCTTCAGTCTTTTTAGGGGGAATGGTCAGTGTATGCGCTCAGAAGTATCAGCGGATGATGGTGATGGCTAGGATATGCATGATATGGTCTTATGGGTATGCCATTCTTTCAGGTGGTTTATTGAAGTTTTTTTCCAACTTGCAGTGCAAAATTGTTGAAAAAGGCAAAAGGCCAATTATAGAGCTGACATTTGAATTGGATCTTGTTTTGATCGAGACAACAGTATCATTTATTTTTTTTGGAGAGTATGGATTTATTTGGTACTTTTGTGGCATATTACTACTTTATAAATTAGTATCAGATTTTTATTCAATATTTTCGATTATGGGACTTATTGGAGCGCTTATCATTGGATTTCTGGCTGGTTTCATAGCCAACAAGC
>CADCQC010000217.1 GCA_902803455.1 uncultured Prevotellaceae bacterium | reverse complement strand
TTCTTCCTTCTTCCCAGCCCTGTTTGAACGCCTGGGTGCTTTCGCTGAAGTTGAAGACAATTCCAATGATTAATTGCGCTGCCATCAGCACCAGCATCAAGATACAAAAGATATTCAGTTTCTTTTTCATACACGCTCTATTTTTTGTTATAGGTTTGTTGATTGAATTCTGATGATATGGAGAGGCATTTTTATACGATGCCATCCGCTCGCTGATTGCTATTATACCGTCAACTCTTGTTCTTCTTTCATTTTCTGAGCATCTTTCAAAATCTTGGGAATGAAGAAATAGCCAATGATGATCCAATAGACAGGACTAGTGAAAATCGTGCGTGCCAGTGAGGGCAACTTCTCCATGTAGTTGCTTTCAACGTGGTGAAACACATAGTCATACACATGTCCTGCCACGGCGAAATAGGCGAGGCTCGACAGTCCAAGGATATAAAACAACCGGATGATCCATTTAGAATACTGCTTATTCATATAAGTGAGGTATAGCATCATGAAGTAGATACACATGAAATAGCTGATGCTGATATTCCCTATGAGATAGCATAGATTGAGGCAATAATCGTAACCAGTTTTTGCCTCTTGCATGTTGTTGATATCACCTGCGATGAAGAATGCCATCACACATGCTAATGCCAACAGCAAGATCAACGGCACAGGATTTTTCACTACATTGCGGAACAGACAAGTCATTTGCATATCAATTTTATCGTTTCATTTTGATTATTTATCGATTTTCGATATGCAAAAGTAATACTATTCAAAAAGACCTCCAAGAAAAAACAATAAAAATTTATCGTAAAACAATAAATTTAACTTCTATTAAGGATTTGACACCATTCAGTAACTATTTAACGAACCTACTCATAGAGTGATGCTCATAGAAAACTGACGGCCAACAAAAAGTTCATCGGGATTTGCAACAATTGCAATCCCGATGAACTGAGTATTAGGTTTTTACATCAAACCTACATGTGGCCAGCAGCCAGTTTTGTTACAACCCTGCTTCCAACAGTTGTTCGCAAATGCTCTTCATGCCGTTGATTGACGGATGACCATTCTGTTTCTCTATATCGTGGAGTTCCACAAGTTTCACGTTGTAATGCTTACAGACCTCACGCATGGCCTCATTGACAGACTCTGACAACTCCGAGTTGAGGATAAAGCAGATTTCAGCTTTGGAATAACGTTTCTGAAGCATGTCGATGAGACAAGCCAGCGCAGGACGAAAATTCTTGCAATCGTCTTTTGTCCAATCTGAGTACTGATACTCGCCCATGGGTGAGTTGGCCCAAGCATCGTTGGTGCCACCGAAACCGAAGATGAGGTCGTGGCAGCCGAGGCTGTCCACACGTGCAATAAAGTTATTGCGCGAAGAATCCATGCGCCCGTATCCTGTGCCACAGATGGTTGTGCCACCCCACGAATCGTTTTTCTCCAGCTCATAGCCCTTAGCCTTGATATAGAGGCTCCACCAAGTCTGCTCCACCTCAGTGACATCATTTCGGTCATTGGGATAGAACGTCGCATAATTGGCAGGAATGACTCCAATAAAAGTGGAGTAAGAATCACCAAGGACCGACACTTTCTTGGTCTGCGCTGATGCATAGGCAAACGTGGCCACCATCAGCAAAAGCAAAAACAGTTTTTTCATCATCTTGTCTACATTATATAATTCATATATCATGCACTTGTTATGTCATGCTATCTCCTCCCATTTCGCTTAGCAAATTAACAATAATTCCATGAGAAATCCAAAGAAAGAATGCATAATTAACAACATTCATGATGCAATGAACGCAGAATCATATCATACGCCCTGATTTCCTGTCTTTTTCATTCAGATTATTTGCCATTCTCTTTTTTTTTATAACTTTGCATCAAATTGTTCCTTGCCAGGAATTATACTATGCAAAGAATGACGATTTCTTTTGCAGGGAACAGTCCAAATAGAAAGAATTTTTGGGTGAATAACCGATAACTTATATTTCAAAAGCCAAAATAACAAGTCATGATGAATTATTTAAGAAGTATCCTTTGCTTACTGGCTCTGACCATGGTAAGTCCCATCTTTTCTCAAGACAACAACGACGCCTGGCCATGGGATTTCCCACAAAGTGTGAAACTAAAGATGGATGCAGGACAAGTCGTCTTAAGTCCCTATACGTATTATCCAAGTTCGGTGGAAAAGGGCGAGCCTTTACGTCAAGCCGTGCTCATCTTCTATGACACCACCGTGAAGGAGGTAGGTGAGGAAAAAACGATACTCAACAATTATGGCAAGGTGGTGGAAATGCCCAATGCGCTCATCATACCACTGCCAAAGAAAGCCAAGGCGAAGAAAGGTGACGTGGTGCTCACATGGTGGCAGTCAGGAAGTGGACTTCAAAGGGCTATCGTTGTCGATGACAGTAAACCGCAGGAGCCAAAGGTCTGCTATCTTGACCTGACTTGGCCAGACAATCCTGAAAGTCCCAAACTGGAGGAGAAAAGGAAAGGCGAGTCTCTGAAACCTGGATCTTTTGGCGTTCTCAAAGACAACCAATGGCAAAGTGGCGCACAAGTGGCCATCCGAAAGGACAATGAATGGTTGAAAGGTATGCTCATCCACGAAGATGGCGACAAGGTGTTGGTACTCGGTTTCGGCAGTAAAATTGAAGCCTATGACAAGGCAGATGTGCGCATCATCCCCTTCAAGGAGAAAATAAAGGTTGGCGACAAGGTATGGGCATCGTGGGTTAACACCTACCGACCAGACTATGTGGTGACAGAGGTGGACAATCTGACGGGTCATGTGTATGTAAAAAGAGAAGGTCGAGGCAGTATAGAATCCAAAAGTATCACCGAAGTGACCAAGGTCCTTGAATAAGTTCGATTTATTTAAGATTATTGTGTCGCAAAAAAAGTGTAGAATTCAACAAAAAAGAAATGACAGATATGAAAGAAATCAACTACAAGGACATGAAGTTCAACCCATTCAACCTCATAGGAGGCGAATGGATGTTGGTGACAGCCGGCAATGAAATATCGGGATGTAACACCATGACAGCCTCATGGGGCCATTTGGGATGCCTATGGGGACATAACGATCCCACCGCGGTCATCTATCTTCGCCCGTCACGCCATACGAAGAAATTTGTGGATGAGGAGACTTTTTTCACACTTTGCATCATGGATCAAACATTCAAGAAGCAGATGGCTTATCTTGGCAGCGTTTCTGGCCGAGATGAAGACAAGATTGCCAAGGCAGGTCTTACCCCCATCTATGCTGACCATTCCGTCTATTTCAAGGAAGCCAAATTGGTGCTGGTGTGCAAGAAGCTCTACCAATCGGAATTGCAGGAAAGTGGTTTTATCTATCCCGACACCATTGACGCAAATTATCCTCAACGTGACTTCCACACCATGTATGTGGGCAAAATCGAGAAGATACTGGTTCGTGACGACGAATATTTGAAATAAGGAAGCGCATCGTCAACGAAAACAAAAGTCCTTCATCAGCGAGTCAAGCAGTCTGAGTGATCAGCCTGAGTGATCAGAATACGACAAAATGACGATGGAGACGATTCATTTGTCGCAAAAAGCGAGAGGTGTCGCAACAAAAAAGACAAAAAAACAAGGATATCATTTCAGAAGGGGAAAACACACTCTACCTTTGCATTGTCAAAAGGAACTCAGCGTTTCCACAAGACAAAAAAAAGAAAAGAGAAAAAAACAACCATATCAGAAAACAACCCCAAAACACCAGCCTTATGAAAAAGTCGAATTTATTCATTATCGCACTCATCTGTATGATGATATCCTCAGTTTCAACCTTTGCTCGCGAAAAGGCGATCCCCGCTCAAAATCTGCCAGCAACCACCAAGACGTTCTTGAAGAAGAACTTCCCTGGCAACGCCATCGCCTATGCCAAGGTAGACAATGGTTTTATGACAACAAGTTATACCGTCCATCTGAACGATGGTGCCAAACTGAGATTTGACAAAAATGGCAACTGGGATAAGGTGAATTGCAAGAAGCATGCCGTACCCACCCAACTTATTCCCACTCACATCGCCACTTATGTGAAGTCCCATTTCGCAGGAGCCTCGATTGTCAAAATTAATAAAGAACGCCTCGGTTATAAGGTTGCATTATCCAATCACCTCTGCCTGAAATTCAATTATCAAGGACAAATAACTGACATCTACGACTAACATCCTTTCATAATCAGTAACCCTCACAAGGGTTTGAACCCCAGAAGTATTTCAAACTTTTGGGGTTCTTTTATGATTTGAAAAGAATGCATCATGACCTGTTCTCGCACTTTTGCGACAGAAAAAGCAATGACTGCTGTTGTTTGTCGTAAAAGCAGGAAACTGTCGCAACAAACAGAGCAGAAAAAGATGAAAATCGTTTCATGACGGAAAAACACGTGCTACCTTTGCATTGTCGAAAGGAAAGAACAAGCCTCCTGAAGACAAAAAAGAGATAATCAAAAACAGAACACCCCACAAACATTCACCATCATGAAAAAGTCGATTATTTTCCTCGCCGCACTCATCTGCTTGATGATACAATCCGTTACCGTTATGGCCCGTGACAGGTATATCCCTGCAAAGAAACTGCCCGCTGCCGCCAAGACCTTCATCCAACAGAACTTCCCTGGCCAGACCGTTTCCTATGCAAAGGTGGAAAAAGACCTCAACCAAAAGACCTATGAGGTAGGCCTGGACAACGGCGTCGAACTGCAATTTGACCAAACAGGGATTTGTGACAAGGTGAATTGCCAGGCAGAAGCTGTCCCCGCACATCTCGTACCTGCCAGCCTCGCCAATTACGTGAACACCCGTTATGCTGGCTCATCGATTGTAAAAATCGACACCGACGGCAGCGGTTACAAAGCCGAACTGTCCAACGCCAAAGACCCCCAATACAACAAGCGAGTGCAACTGGTCCATCTTAATGAATAATATCTAACACCATCATATCAGACATCAAAAACAAGAGATTTTTTTCATCACAAGCCCCATCAGCCGAATATGACTGATGGGGTTTACTGTTTGATGACGAAATAGTTTTTATCATCAGCATGTGTGAACAACTAAAAAATGCACAACTATTTTCTTAACAATTCTTAAAAACTAAAGGTTTTAGTTTGCATCAACTAATTTTTTTAGTTAATTTGTGGTCGGATAAGATACTGACACATCTGATGGATGTGAAACTAAATGAAAACAAACAATGAAAAAACTGACTCGTAAAGAAAAGGAAATCATGGACCTGTATTGGCAGCACGGACCAATGTTTGTCAAGGAACTGCTGGAGTACTACGACGAGCCACGTCCACATTTCAATACGCTATCCACTACGGTACGTATCCTAGAGAAAAAAGGCCTGCTCGGCCACAAGCAGTTTGGCACGTCTTATCAGTATTTCCCGACGGTATCAGAGAAGGAATACGGACGATCGAGCCTGGCCGGAGTCATCAAGAGTTACTTTGACGACTCTTATCTGGATGCTGTCAGCAGTTTCGTGAAAGACGAAAAGATTTCATTGGAAGAACTGAAAGAATTGATTGAGCAGATAGAGAAATCATAATAAACGAAGTTTTGGTATGTTGGAATTTCTGAAATACGACTTGAAAGTAGCTGTGCTGATAGCGATATTCTACCTGTTCTATCGCTTGCTGCTCAGTCGCGACACGTTTCACCGCCTCAACCGCATGGTGCTGCTTTCTACGGCAGTAGCCTCGTTTGTGTTGCCGTTCTGTGTCTTCACCTTCCATCATACTGTCGTCATGGAGTCACTTCATTCTACCGTTGCCGTCGGCCATCCGTTGGTGGCTATTGTCGAGCCTTCCTTGCGCTGGTGGCAAATGGGACTTGTCGTCATGTTCTTTTTGGGTGTGTGCATTGTCGTGGGGCATGTTGTATGGTCGATCATACAGGTGGTTCGTCTCGTCATGCGCAGCGAATGCCACCCACAAGACGATGGTGTCATCATCGCTGTGACCGACAAGAAGTTGGCTCCCTTCAGTTGGATGCGCTACATAGTGCTCAACGTTTCCGATTTCGAACATCAAGACCCGGCCATCATGGCCCACGAACGAGCCCACATACGCCAGCGACACTCGCTCGACGTACTCCTCGTTGATACGCTTACAGCACTGCAATGGTTCAACCCCGCTATTTGGATGCTCCGCCAAGACCTGCGTGCCATCCA